>CAYNCR010000004.1:8587-30077 GCA_964395575.1 uncultured Desulfohalobiaceae bacterium | reverse complement strand
ACGTTTATGAAACACGGCTTCAGCGCACATCCCCGTCTCCCCGCGCCAGACAATTCCCCCGATAAATCAGCAAATTAAAAGCATTTTCATACAAAAAAACGGCTCTGCAATGATTGAGCAGCGGCAGCTCTCAGGCCGACATGCCCTATCCGCCGCGCATCCCCGCATGTCGCAAAGCCCATGCCCCGGACCTCGCCCGACAGGTACACGGTCATCGTCAGCCCGATCTGGATGCGGCGGGTTGTCTCAAGGTGGTACATGACTTATTATAAGAGGAGATGCTCATGCGCAAACCGGTTCCATCATTCCTCGAGCATGCTTTCAGGTACGTGCGCGAAGAGGGCCTCTCAAAGCGCTGTTCCCCATACACCGGCATCAGCCCGAGAGAATGGAGCCGAACCGATTCCGCGCATATTCCCGTTGAATAGGCATTGGGCAAGCAACCCCGAAACTATGGAGGCATATCATGTATAACCAAGTCGTCATGGACCATTTCAAAAACCCTCGAAATGTTGGGGAAATGGACAATCCCGACGGAGTCGGGGAGGTAGGGAATCCCTTGTGCGGGGACATGATGCATATCTATCTCAAAGTACAGGATAACCAGATCGATGACATCAAGTTCCAGACCTTCGGGTGCGGATCCGCTATAGCCGTTTCCAGCATGCTCACGGAAATGGCCAAGGGAAAGTCCCTGGAAGAGGCCAAGCAGCTCTCCAATCAGGACATCGCCGATGCCCTGGAGGGTCTGCCCAAGAACAAGATGCACTGCTCCAACCTGGGTGCCGACGCCCTTCATCAGGCCATCCAGGACTAGGAGAACCGCCGGGACGGTGTAACCCTCAAGGAACAGGAGCCCCAGCGCAAGGAAATCCACGAGCACGCAGAGGGCGAAAACTGCTACTGTCCCTACTGCGATGTGGAGCTCAAGGAGGAAGCCCCCACGTTCTGCCATGCCTGTCAAAGCGATCTCGGCGAGGACCATTAACGAAAAAGGAAGGGCGAGCATGACATTCCTCAACTTGGACCATATATCAGCGAACCCCCTCTTGCCTGAAGTCAAGGATGCAATGATCGATGCGATCCAGAACGACTACCACAATCCTTCAAGCCAGCATCAAGCGGGGGAACATGCCGCTGAGCTGCTCGAGGACGCCAGACAGAAGACGGCCCAGCTCCTCGGCGCCCAGGACGCCAAGGAGATCGTCTTCACCTCCAGCGGGACGGAATCCGTCAACCACGCCATCAAAGGAGTGGCTCTGGCCAACAGGGAGAAGGGCCAGCACATCATCACCTCCAACATCGAGCACAATGCCATCCACCGTAGCCTGAAGCGCCTGTCCTCCCAGGGATTCAAGGTCACCTCTCTCCCAGTGGACGAGGGGGGCCGCGTCGATCCCAAGGATGTGCGCGATGCGATTACCGATGAGACCATTCTGGTTTCCATCATGCACAGCAACAATGAAACAGGCACCATTCAGCCCATCGAGGAGATTGGCAAGATCGTCAAGGAGAATCACATCCTGTTCCACACAGACGCTGTGGATTCCGTGGGCATCGTCCCCCTCAACGTTCAGGACCTGCACGCCGATCTGTTGAGCTTTGCCTCCAATACCATGTACGGCCCCCCTGGCGTGGCCGGCCTGTACATTCGACGCGGCACGCGCATCTTTCCGCTGCTCGACGGCGGCACCCAGGAAAACAGCAAACGGGCCGGAAGGGAGAACCTTCTCGGCATCATCGGCCACGGGAAGGCGGCGGAGATCGCCTTGAACAGCATGGACAGCCGACAGGAGCACCTTTCTCATCTCAAGGAGCTTCTGCTCAGTGAGCTTCCCAATTACATCGACGAGTACATCATCAACACCAATCTGGACCACAGCCTGCCCTATCTGGTGAACATATCCATCCAGTACATCGAGGGCGAGAGCGTCATGCTCATGCTCAGCGAGGAGGACATCGCGGTGTCCACGAAGTCCGCCTGTGCAACCGGCTCCCTCCGGGCATCGCACGTGCTGCTCTCACTGGGGCTGAGCCACGCCGACGCCCAGGGCACGCTGGTCATCTCCTTCGGCCCGGAAAACACCGAGGACGATGTCTATCGCTTCCTCGGGGCCCTGAAGAACATCGTCGATTCCCTGCGCGCCATGTCCCCCCTCTACAAGAAGGCGCACCAGAAAGTCGCGCAGGAATAGCATCCCCCTGAACAGGGCCGGGCCGTCGACCCCGCGGCCCGGCCCGCATTTTGAGCAGAACCTCCACCTTGGGAGTTTGATCGATCAGGCTCAGGGATCGGCCATTGCACCCGCCGGAAATGCCGCAGTTTTCATTGAAAACCCCCGACAATCCCTTGCCAAAGTCCTGCTGTCTTTACAATTCAACAGCTCATGCTGTACTGTTGCGTGGCTCATGTGTCCAAGATTTTGCTTACAGCGGCATTCGAAAAAACGTTCGCCGATGGATGAGCCACGCAATGATTGATGCTGAGGCCTAGCAACCCATCGCGTCCCCAAGGCTCGACAAACCTCTCCCAGACAAAGAAGGGCTATGACGAGTTCAGAACGGATCCTCACCGAGGGCCAAATCGTCCACGAAAAATGGGAAATCCTCAGCTTTCTGGCAGAGGGCGGAAAGGGCGAGGTTTATCTGGCCAGACAGATCAATCTGGACCGCCATGTGGCCTTGAAGGTCATGTCCCTGGAATTCCTCAAGAGCCTCGAGGGCAAGGACGAGGAATACGAGTCCGAGCTGCAGCGCTTTCGGCGCGAGGTTCGGGTCATGGCCCGGATACGGCATCCCAATGTGCTGCAGGTGTACGATTTCGGCCAGGTCGGGGTGAACGGCACCTCGCTGGACTATATCGTGATGGAATACGTTCCCGGTTCCACCCTGCGCGAGACCATGCCCGAGGAGGGGTTCCAGCAGGACGAACAGGCGGTCGCCACCTGGCTCAGACAGTATTTTTTCCCCATCATGCACGGCCTGGAGGCCGTCCATGCTCAGGGAGTGGTTCACAGGGACATGAAGCCGGAGAACGTGCTCATAGACGGCGACATCCCCAAAATCGCCGACTTCGGGCTTGCCGGCGGTCACAACCTGGAAAACATCACCCGCAGCTTCCACATGATGGGAACGCCGCCGTACATGCCCGAGGAACAATTCCTGGACCTGGCCACCACGGACGGGCGCACCGACGTCTATTCCCTGGGCAAGATCCTTTATGAGGCCATTGAGGGCAGGATGCGGCCGGAACGGAACAAGCCCTTCGAAACCGTTCATCTCAGCCAGCCCACGACCCGGATGTTCCGCGATCTGGATCGGTTCGTGCAAAACGCCACTGCCAAGGACCGCAGCCAGCGAACCTCCTCGGTCAACGACCTCCGCACTGAGCTGACCCGGATCCTCGAGGAGGCGGACAACCTGGGTCAAACCTCCGCGCTCAAACGCTCCAAAAACCGCCTCCTTCTCACAGCCGCAGCCGGCGGCGCCGCGGTCCTTATCCTGTTGGCGATATTCGGTACGCACCTCTACGCCATGAATTCCAGCAATGAGCCTCAAGCACCCCGGCAGGAGGCCAAGAACGGCCTTGTCTCCTCCAGGGCCTTTGAATTCGACTTCCCCGGCATGAAATCCACTCAGCTTCCCGAAATCGGGGAAGGGGAACCGCCTCCCGAAAGGATCCGCGGAAGCGACGGGATGCCCATGCGGCTGGTTCCCGGGGGAGAGGCGCAGTTGTTCCGGAATGGAGGAGAAAGCGCCGAGGACCGAGAGGTCGCGCGGACTGTGTCGGTACCCGACTTCTACATGGACGAGACCAAGGTCACCAATCACCTTTATGTCCAGTTCCTGCGCAACATCCCGGATCTTGTCGTCCGGGACAACGCCGTGTGGCGCAACGGCCGTGTCTGGCTCTATCTCGGTGAGGTGCAAAGCGGTTATGAGCCCATCAAATACCGGCACGGAAGGTTCCAGATCGCCTCGGAGGCGGCATCCAAGCCCGTGGTGCGGGTGACCGCCCTCGGGGCCATGGCCTACGCCAAGTTCTACGGCCGCTCCATCCCGAGCATGGCCCAGTGGTGGCGTGCGCTCCAGGCCGGCGCCTCCGGAGAAGAGGGGACAGCCGGAACCCGGAGTGCCGAAGACCAGCACGGCATGATGATGGAGGAGCATATGGGCGGTGAAGCTCCCAGTCAGATGGAAATCAAGGACACTGATACGATACGGACTGTCTCGGCAACCAAAGCCAACGATTTGGGTATCCACGGGCTGGGCAGGAACGTGAATGAATGGACCATGGCGGTTACCGAAAAGGAACGGATCGAGCTGCACATCCATGGTGGTGTGGGCGATCTCGGCCGGCAGGAATCCTATCTCAAGCGCCAATCATGGGAAGGATTCGCGAATGTGGGTTTTCGAACCGCTATCGAGCTCCGGACGCGGAAATGATGGACTGACACTGAAAGTTCTCCCGGCAGAGGAATCCTCCCTGCCGAGAGAACGGTGGGAAGTGCGTTTTTGGCCCGCATTGCGAGGCGTTCTCGCAGGAAGGACACGGCTCGTTTGAGCCGCCTCTTGCCCAAAAGCCCCCCCTTATTGGAGCGGGCCCTATTGGGCCACCATGCTACGTATACTTTCGCACCGTGGTCAGGACCTCCTCGTAATCCGGCTCTTGACTTATCTCGGGCACTACTTGCATGTACTGCAGCACACCGTTTTGGTCCACAATAAAAATCGCTCTGGCGAGGAGCCGCAACTCACTGATCAGCACGCCGTAGGCCCGTCCGAAGGAGGCCTTGCGGTGATCGGACAGGGTGATCACCCGATCCACCCCAGCGGCGGCACACCAGCGCTTCTGGGCGAAGGGCAGGTCCATGCTGATGGTCAGGATTGTTATCTCCTCTCCCAGCTTGACCGCCTCCTGATTAAAGCGCCTGGTCTCCATGTCACAGGTCGAGGTATCCAGCGAAGGTACCGAGGAGAGGATCAGGACTTTACCATGGTACTCTCCCAGGGTTACCGGATTGAGGTCGTTGTCCATCACCTCGAAATCCGGTGCCCTCTCTCCGGGCTGCACCGAATCGCCCTCCAGGGTGACCGGATTGCCGTGCATGGTGACTGTTCCGTAGTGATGAGGCATGATCGGCTCCTTTGTTTTTGTCCGTGGCCATAGGTTCCTTCCTTCTCTCAATTCTGGAGTACATGGTACTCCCGGAAGTGAACATCTGTCCACAGCTCGAGCCCCAAGAGTAATTCTTTTCGGGGACCCCGCGAGCGAGCTTTGCGACCATGCTCGACATATCCGCCCTCATCCCCAATGTTCAGGCCAAGCTGGACAAGCTGCCCAGCGGCCATGCGCTGGATCTTCGGACCTACAAGCGCAACAGGAGCGTGATTATCCTCAAGAAGGACGAGGACAGCTTCCTCTTTCTGGAGAACGGATTCCATCAGGACCGTTTCACCGTTTCCGCGGACAAGCTCAGAAAAACGCTCAAGAAGCTGCTCAAGAAGGAATTTCCCAGGAGCCGCAAGGTGCGTGTCTACGATCTGGGAGCATGGGACGAGGACTCCGAAGAGCCACCCAAACTAAAGACCTTGTAGCCCTTCACGAAGTGGGCTCTCTTTTTCCTCTTCAATCCCCAACCCTGAACGGGGAACGGGGAACCCTGAACGCAGAACGGGGAACGCACGAAAGCATATGCTGACCATCAAGTGCGCGGCGTGCAAACAGAAGCTCTTCAAGTACCACAAGATCGGCAAGGGCAGTGTGCTTCGCTGCCACAAGGACCGCATCCAACGAAGCTACGGCGCCTCGGTGAGCGGCGGCGAGCTCGTCTGCAGCGGCTGCGGACGGACCGTGGGCAGGGACAAGGGAAGCTACTACGGCATGGATCGCGGGGCTTTCACCGCCAGCGGCACCAAGACGAGCAAATAGAGCGGCCCGACAAGTGACTGGTCAATAGTGACTGATGCCTTGGTGTGCATCGATCCGTAAACCGGAATGTTTCCCTCGCCAGCCCCCGACCCCTCATACCGAATAACTCGTCCCCTTTCTCTGCCCGCTGCCCTCTGTCATCCGGTATCCGGCTTCTGGCCAGTCTATCGCCTATTCCTCCCTGTCGCGCTCCTGTTTCCTCGCCTGGCTCGGATACTGCAGGAAAAACTTGCTCCCGAAGAAGATGAGCACGAGCCCAAGAAAAACGGAACCCCATCCGGCGCCGCCGTCCATGATCGAGCTTGCGCCGTAGGCACCAATCAACGCTCCGGCAAGCTGACAGAATATGGCCAATCCTCTGTTCATCGCGCGCCTCCTTTTCCCTTGGCAGCGAATCCGCTCATTGCTTTGTATCGATCATTTCCGGACCAGGCGGAGTCTAGTGTGTGAGCTGAAACCAGTGTTTCATTCCGGTGTCCATTGCCGGGAAGAGCTCAACCACCACAATCCGGCTCATGTGAGAAAGTGTCCGCGTCCCGGTGATCGGCATACGCACACATCGCGCTCCAGCCAGCCACCATAAAGCCCGGTCCCTGCCCTTGGTCACGGCGTTCAGACACAAGTCCAGTATCTCTCACATGCCATGCGCCCCCTTCCGCGTCAATGAAGCGCATTCAGACACCACCGCGAACACAGGAAAAAATCGGTCCGTCTCATTGACGCAAAGCAGAATGTCTCTTATTTTATTAGGAACGATTTGCAATAGTCTCAAAAATAAGGAGACCCTAGATGAAACGCTTTATGCTTCTGGCCCTGGCCCTGTTGCTTCTGGCGGGATGCGCCGGGGTTCAGCAGGATGCGGGACGGGATACGGATTGCCGTGACGCCTTCTCCCCGCACTATGAGGACAGCTATTTTGCAGTGGGCGAGAGTTGCGAGATCAGCGCCGAGCTTTTGGCCGGGTCATCGGGCATACGGAAAGGGTCCAACGATCTCCAGATCATCCTGCACAACCGAATGGACCAGGACATAACCGGCGCAAAGCTCAGCTTTTTCCTGCGAGGCCCCAAGGGCGAAGAGCAAAAGCTTTCCCCCGAGATCCGCGAAGTGCGTGGCGGCCTGTATTCGGTGAACGATCTGCAGCTTCCGAGCATCAAGGACAAGACCCTCGTCGTGAATATGGAGCGTGGATCAGTCACTGATCGGGTTCCCTACGACCTTCAGGAGATGAGCCGGACCGGTGAAGAAGCGGCTGCCGAGCACACCCACAAGGTGATGCACGATATGCAACAGATCCCCGAGGATCTGGACACCTCCCGCGAGGTAACCAGCCAGAAGGGGCGTTTCACCGTCTCCTACAGCATCCCCGAGCGCACGGAAGTTCCCATAGCGGAGTTCCATTCCTGGAAACTCCATGTGAAGGACGCCGAAACCGGAACACCCGTCGGTCGGGCCCTGTTGGCGATCAATGGAGATATGCCCCGCCACGGCCACGGATTGCCCACCAACCCCGAGGCCTCCTTTCTGGGCAACGGGAACTACCGCATTGACGGATTCAAGTTCCATATGCCCGGCTGGTGGCAGGTGGCAATCACTATATCCACCGCGGACAAATACGATCGGGCCGTGTTCAACTTCATCCTGGAGCAATAAGCATCCCGGAAACCTCGTCCATACCGGGGAACGGCAATACTCGAACCCGCCGGGCCCCAATATCCGATAGCGTCATCGACGCATCGACAAACAGCGAGGTGTAAACGCAAGCATGTCACAAGCATCTTTCAAACTGCGGATCGTGCCTTTCCTCCTCTTGCTGATAGGCATCCTGATCGCGCTGAACGTCGTCTTCGCAGGAACGTCCCGGGTGAAGTGGTCCCAGGAGGAGATCGAGACCCTTAACTCCCTGTCGCTCCAAAGCCTGCCCCCCCTGCCTGACGATCCCTCCAACGACTACGACACGGATCCGCAGGCCGCACGGCTCGGGGAGCTGGTCTTCGACGACGAGCGCTTCAGCGCAAACGGCGAGGTCTCCTGCGCCTCCTGTCACCTGGAGAACAAGGTTTTCCAGGACGGGCTACCCCGGGCCGAGGGGCTGGAGGTGGGCCCCAGACGGACCATGCCCCTTATCGGCGTTGCCTATAACGACTGGTTCTTCTGGGACGGCCGCAAGGACTCCCTTTGGTCCCAGGCGCTGGGCCCCATCGAGAACCCCCTGGAGCACGGCATCAGCCGGACCAAGACGGTCTACCTGATTTCCGAGTACTACAAACGGGCCTATGAGACGGTTTTCGGCGAGCTTCCCGAGCTTCCGGGAGGCTATCCCGAAATCGCCAGGCCCACGGAGGAGAACGCCACCGCGGCCCGGGCCTGGCAGTCCATCGACAAGCATCACCGCGACCTGATCAACGTGATCTACGCCAACATGGGCAAGGCAGTGGCCGCGTACGTACGCACCATCCTCCCGGATCCGGCTCCCTTCGACCGCTTTGTACGGGCCCTTTCCCAGGGGGACAGGGAAAAGGCGGATTCCATCCTGAGCCGGAAGCAGCAGCGCGGCCTGAAGATCTTCATCGGGCGGGGCGGATGCACCTCCTGCCACACGGGGCCGCTTCTGACCAACGACCAATTCCACGACACCGGAGTGAACGAGATGCCGGAGTCGGAGTACGACGCCGGACGGGCCAAGGGTATCCCCAAGGTGCAGCACGATCGCTTCAATTGCCTGGGCGCGTATTCCGACGCGGAAAAGGGCGAGTGCATGGCCCTGCGCTACATGGACACCTCCACAAAGAAGTACACACAGGCCTTCAAGACGCCCACCCTGAGAAACGTCACTGAACGTCCGCCCTATTTCCACGCAGGACAGGCGAAAACCGTACGGGAGGTGCTTACCTTCTACATCGAGGAGAGCGAGGAGAACCCCGAGCTGGAGCACCTGGATCTTACCCAAGAGGATGTGGACGAGCTCGTGGCTTTCTTGCGCAGCCTGAACGGCCCGGTGCACGTCCACCGGGACCTCATCGGGAGGCTCCCCCGGGACATGTAATAGCCCCTTGATCCGCACTCCCAGGGAGCTACCGCGGATACTACCCGCGGTTCAGCCGCCAGTCGTAGGGCTGGTATTTCACGCGCAGGGTGTTCGCATTCGCACGGATGTACTCCGCATCGTCGCGGTTGTACACAAACCCCGCCAGAAAACGAAGCCTCTCCGGAAGGCTCTTACCGAAGTCCTCCTTGTACCAGTCGAATATCCGGGACAGACGAACGCTCCCCGTCTCCCTGTCCAGAATGAGCCCTCCTCCGCCCAGGAAGGAGCGAGCGGCCTGATCCAGCTCCTGGTCCAGATTCTCGGAAGTGTAAATGTCGATGGGGGGACAGGAGGAGGAGGCGCAGACCAGGGCAAAGTGGATTCGCGGATCCATTTCGCCGAGGCTGTGACGCAGCCTGGGATCGCGGGATCCCAGCACCCGGAACAGGGAGTCCGGCGGCCTGCGATTGGCCCGCAGTATGCCGTGCTCCACGGCATCCGGAGTGTAGCTGTGCCCGCCGATATCGTAATGAATGCGTCTGAAGAATCGGGGTACTTCCTTGACCGAGTCACGGATATCCAGCTCGATCACGCCGTGGATGACGATGACGTTGTACAGATTGACCCAGAAGGCGATGGCCTCCTTTCTGTCGGAAAGCCTCCCCGGATCAAAGGCGTGCAGGCTGCGCGCCGTTTCGACGTATTCCCCGTAGAGCCTGGATCCCTTCATCCGTTCGTACGCCACCCGGCCCATCCTGGTATCGAAGAAAGCCCCGCGAAGCTTGTTCATGCTCGACTTCAGGGCGTAGACAAGCTCTTCCGATGGAATTTGCGTATTCGGCTCGCCTTCGTTGAGGAGCTCGCTTGTCCCGGTCCAGCGGCTGCGCCGGGAGGTTCCGAGTGACGACGTCTTCTCTTCCCTCTCGGAATGGTGCTGCTCCCTGGCTCCAAGAAGGTGAGTCACGCTGTTGATGAACCCGATGTGGGCGAAGGCCTGGGGAAAATTGCCCAGGGATTGTTTCCAGATCGGATCGTATTCCTCGGCGAAGAGCCCCAGATGATTCGCTGAGTCCTCCAGCCTGCGCAGCAGGGCCTCCGCCTCCTCCACGCGACCCAGCTCGGCCAGGCAGGTCACCATCCAGAAGGAGCAGAGCAAAAACGCACCCTCCTCGCCCTCCAGGCCGTCCTCGGCGAAATAGCGGTAAACGAGCCCGTCTCGGACGAGCTCTCGCTGTACAGCGTCCACGGTGGAAATCACGCGGGGATCTTCGAAGGGCAAAAATCCCAGCATGGGGATCAGCAGGGCACTGGCGTCGAGGGCATCCGTCTCGAAGTGCTGGACGAAGGCCTTCTTTTCCTCGCTGTACCCCTTTTCGCACACCTCTGCGTGAATGGCGTCCCGGGTCCGTTTCCAGAGCCCGGTGTCCGTCTCGAAACCGTAGCGCCTGGCGATGGTGATCCCTCTGTCCAGGGCCACCCAGCACATCACCTTGGAATAGACGAAATGCCAGGGTCCCCCGCGCACCTCCCAGATCCCGAAGTCCGGCTCGTGCCAGCGGGAGACCACGTAGTCGCAGATCTGTCTCAGGCCGGGCCACTGCTCCGCGCTGATCTTGCCCACATAGTCGGAGAGCTTGAGGGCCGCATCCATGAGCTCGCCGTAGATGTCCAACTGTTTCTGCCGGAAGGCGTCGTTGCCCACACGAACCGGACGGGAGCCCTTGTACCCGTCCAGATGGGACAGCGTCTCCTCGGGGAGCTCCCGCTCCCCGCGCAGGCCGTACATAATCTGTATCCGCTCCGCTCCCTCCTGGTCCACAATCCAGCCTATCCATTCCAGGAAGCGCTCGATCTCGAAAAGATGACCGGTATTGAACAGGGCCTGCAGGGTGAAGGCGGTGTCCCGGATCCAGGTGTAGCGATAGTCCCAGTTGCGCTCACCGCCCACTAGCTCGGGAAGAGAGGTTGTGGGCGCCGCAGCGATAGTGCCCTGGGGCTCAAAGAACAGGAGCTTGAGCACCAGCTGGGAACGCTCGACCATATGCCGGAATCCCAGATAGTCCATGCTCCGGCCGGTCTCGTCCGTGTTCAGCCAGCTCTGCCAGTATTCCGCGGTTTCCTGCAGGGATTGCTCCGTGGAAGGCAGATCGCAGGGGAGCATGTCCTCGCGGGAACAGCTCCCGGACTCCCCGCTTGTTCCCACCTTGAAGGACGCCCTTTCCCCCTCCTCCATCCGCCAGCTTGCGAATGCGCCGTTTTGTTCCATGCTCAGGGGCACTGTCGCGGTCAGGGCCAGACTCAGGCCGCTCCCTTCGGCAAGCGCTCCCCCCTCGATGGAGCGGATTACTGTTTCCGCCCGCGCATAGTCGAAGCGGGGACAGAAATGCATCTCCAGATCCATCCATCCCCTTTCCAGGGCGAGCAGACGGTAGAGGACATGGCGCTCCGCGTTCGCGCTCTCGCTCGAGGAAATGGGCATGAAATCGGTCAGGCTCAGGACGCCGCTTCTGGTGCGGAATCGGGTCACCAGGATGTTCGTCCGCTCCATATACTCCGAGATCGCGTCGAACTCGTCAGCGGGACGCACCGCCAGATAACCGCCCTTTTCCGTATCCAACAGGGCCCCAAAAACAGAAGGGGAATCCATGTGGGGAAAACAGAACCAGTCGATGGAGCCCCGAAGGCTGATCAGGGCCACCGTGCGCATGTCTCCGATAATGCCGTAATTCTCGATGGGCTGGTATTGCAACGCGGGCTCCTTGCCTGATAACCATGCACGAGCTCAGTTTGTGGAACACATGGACACACAAAAAAGAAAAGGGCTAGCTTTCAAGGAGCTCGGCGTATTCCGGGACCACGTCGTCGGTGAAGAGCTGCATCCCCTCCATGGTCAGCTCGTGGGTCAACAGCTCCTCGATGACGGCAAAGGGCAGCGTCGCGATATGGGCCCCCACCTGGGCGGCCTCCCGGGTCTGGCGCGGATTGCGGAGACTGGCCGCCAGGACTTCCGCCTCGTGACCGTAGCGGGCCAACAAGTCCGCGCATTCGGCCACGAGGTCGATCCCGGAGACGATACCCCCGATATCCGACACTTCCCCCGCGTCCATACCCTCCGGGGGAAAGTAGTCGGTCTTGGAAAAGGAGATGTGGTTTTGCTTGCGCAGATAATCGTCCACCCTGCCGGCAAAGGGGCTCACGATGGAGGCTCCGGCTTTGGCAGCGAGCAGGGCCTGCTCCGGGGTGAAGATCAGGGTGCAGTTGACCGGCACCCCTTCCCTGGTCAGGGTCCGGATGGCCTGAATGCCCTCGAAGTGGGTCTTTGAATCCCTGCTGAACGCGGGATCCACCGGGATCTTGACCAGGACGTTGCCGGCGACCGGATTGAATGTCTCGTAGAGAAACCTCCCCTGCCTGACCATCGTCTCGTAGTCGCTGCCGATCACCTCCAGGCTCACCGGAACGTCTCCGGCTTCGGTGAGCAGCTTGTCCAGATACTGCCGCATGTCCACCTGCTCCCCCCTGTCCTGCATCTTGCCCACCGCCTTCTTGATCAGGGAGGGATTGGTGGTCACCCCGTCCAGGATTCCGTAGGATCTGGCAGCTGTGATCTGCTCCAGGTCCGCGCTGTCGATGAAGATCTTCATAATGCGTTTTCTCCT
Source organism: uncultured Desulfohalobiaceae bacterium (assembly GCA_964395575.1). GTDB lineage: Bacteria > Desulfobacterota > Desulfovibrionia > Desulfovibrionales > Desulfothermaceae > JAIPDU01. The sequence goes on along the minus strand of CAYNCR010000004.1, from coordinate 17,458 downwards.
TTAGCAAGAATGGAACGGATCTTTTCCGCAATCGCCTTTGCGGAAATGCTGGCATAATCCATGAGCTCCTGCGGCTTTCCGCTGCGCCGGAGCTTATCCACGGCGATGCTGTGCTCCGATATGGCCGTGTCGGACAGCTCCGAGCACACGGCCTCCCCGAGGCTGCCCGGGGATAGTGGTCCTCCACGGTCAAGGCACCGAGCGGAACATGACCAGATCCTTTAGCCCCATCCGGGAGGTGCCGTCCTCGCCGATGGAAATCCCGGCATAGAACTCGGCGAAGACGCTATTCGGGCCGTGTGGCGGGAACGTGGATGTCGTAGCCAATTCGCCTGCGAGTGCCTGAAGATAAGCATATCCGTGCATGGTCTCAGTCCTGTCTTCCCGGTGTCGCTCTTCTCTTGGTCCGGTTTTTTGTGTATGAAAATGTTTCCAATAGTTTGAATTAGATGGAGATACAGCGCGGGAAGCCGGGGATGTGCGCTGAAGCCGTGTTTCATAAACGTGCGAGCCCTTAATTGATAATACCTTCAGTGCGTTCCATGGACAACCCGACTGCGGGACATTTTCCCGAGTCCGGACAAGCATGTCGCGAGCGGGGGGCTGCTCCGAAGGAAACAGGGCGATTTTGCCCCTTAACAGGGCATACCGAACAAAAAAAACCGGCAACCGGGGGCCGGTTTGGCCTCCCGGTGCCGGTTGTGGCGGTTATGGATTATGTCCTGGAGGCTTAGTAAAAGGCCTCGTCCGCGCTCACGCTCTCTTCCGTAACGGTGTGGCTGAAGCGCCTGTAGCACCAGATCTGATACAGGAGCACAATAGGCACGAAGATCAGGGCAACCACGAGCATGATGGTCAGGGTCAGCTGGCTGGAGGAGGCGTTGGACAGTGTCAGGCTGTATGCCGGGCTGAGGCTGGAGGGGATCAGGGCCGGATAGATCCCCGCCACTCCGAAGAGGGCGGACCCGGCAATGGTCACCGCGGAGGCGATCCAGGCCGAACCCCAGCGCTGCAGGGCGATCATCCGGCGCATTCCCAATAGCCCTGCCACCGCCAGAAGGGGCACCACCACCAGCCAGGGATACAGCATATAATTGGAGTAGAGATTGGTGGATACAGCGGACAGGGCCAGGAAGAGAACAAGCAGGATCGTGAGGACCGGCCAGAGCCCGTGGGCCATCCGACCGCTCCTGGCCCGGAGCCGGCCCGTGGTCCTGAAGCAGGCCCAGATGCTGCCATGCATGACAAAGAGCGCGACAAAGACCAGCCCGCCCAGGAGGCCATAGATGTTCAACAGCCCGAAGAAGCCCCCCTGATAGACGCCCTGCGCGTCGATGGGAAGGCCCCGAAAGATGTTGGCGAAGGCCACTCCCAAGAGCAGGGCCGGGAGGAAGCTGCCCAGGACAATGCCCGTTTCCCACACGGCCTTCCAGGCCCTGCTGTCCAGCTGGGACCTGAGCTCCACGGAAACCCCTCTGAGAATAAGACCCACAAGCAACAGCATGAAGGCGGTATAGAGCCCGCTGAACAGGGAGGCGTACACCTCCGGGAATGCCGCGAAGGTCACCCCGCCGGCGGCGATGAGCCAGACCTCGTTGCCGTTCCAGAAGGGCCCGATGGTGTGCAGGAGAATCTCCTTTTCCTTTTCCTCTCGGCTCAGGAAGGGATAGATCATGCCCACGCCCAGATCGAATCCGTCCAGGACGAAGTAGACGATCCACAGGACCGCCCAGAGCAGAAACCATGTGCTTTCCAGCATGCCGTCACCTCCTCGCGGCGTTGTGAGCTATTGAACAGGGCCACGCGGCCTGCCTCGTCTCATCAGACAACTTGAACAGCGACTGCTCGGGGGCATGTCGCCTAGGCATAGGGATCGCGCCTGGCGAACCGAGCCAGGAGAAAGATGTCCACGAATCCGAGGATCAGATACAAGACCGTGAGCAGAACCAGGGAAAAGCCCACCTGGCCCGAAGCCACGGGCGAGGCCGCCTCCGAGGTTCGCATCAGTCCGTGCACGATCCACGGCTGCCTCCCCACTTCGGCCAGGACCCAGCCCAGCTCGATGGCGACATAGGGAAGCGGTATGGCGTAGAGGAGCACCCGAAGCAGGCGCGGGCTCTCCGTGAGACGGTTACGCTTGATCCAGGCCCAGATGCAGAGGATGGGAAAGAGGAAGCCAAGCCCCATCATGATCCGGAAGGAATAGTAGCTGATCGCGACAGGCGGCCGGTTCTTTTCCGCAAAGTCGGACAGTCCCTTCACCTCGGCCGAAGGCGAGTGATAGGCGAGCAGGCTGAGCCCCGAGGGAACGGGCAGGGCGGAGACGAGATTGCCCTCCCCGCCCGGATCGGGGATGCGCAGGAGATACTGCGGGACATGGGTATCCGTCTCCCAGTGCGATTCCATGGCCGCGAGCTTGGCCGGCTGGATCTTGGCTACCTCGTGCCCGTGCATGTGGCCCTGGAGCACGATAACCACGGAGAAAATAAAGGCCATGATCAGCCCGTAGCGGAAGGACTTCTGAAAGAACTCCACATTCTGCTTGCGGAGCAGATGATAGCTGCAGATGCCCATGACCACGAAGCCGCTGAGAATAAAGGCCCCGGAAAGGGTGTGCACGTACTGCTGCCAGGCAAAGCCGTTGGTGAGCACCGCCCAGAAGCTCTCCAGCTCCGCCCGGCCGTTGCGAATAACATAGCCCACTGGGTTCTGCATGAATCCGTTGGCCAGGATGATCCACACGGCTGAAAAGTTGGAGGCGATGGCCACCAGCCAGATGGTGGTTGCGTGAAGCCTGCGGGAGAGGCGGTTCCAGCCGAAAATCCAGATCCCCAGAAAGGTGGACTCCAGAAAGAAGGCCACCGTGGCTTCGATGGCGAGCAGGGATCCGAAAATGTCTCCCACGTACTTGGAGTACTCCGACCAGTTGGTTCCGAACTGGAACTCCAGAGTGATGCCCGTGACCACGCCGAGCACGAAGTTGATCACAAACAGCCTGCCCCAGAAGAGGGTCATGCGCTTGTACATCTCGTCCCCGGTTCGGACGTAACGGGTCTCCATAATGGCCACCAGAATGGAAAGCCCCAGAGTAAGGGGGACGAAGATGAAGTGAAACATGGTCGCCATGGCGAACTGCAGTCGAGACAGCCAGACTACATCCATTTCCGGCTCCTTTTCACGCTCTAGGTTCCACGATTACTCCCCTGTTCCTATTCCTCGGACTCCTCGCCCCCGGAGCAAAGCAGACAGCTTTCCTCCCGGATCAGGGTGGCGAAGTCCGCCTCGCGCAGGGTACCGCGCAAGCTCTCTCTGGCCCGTTTCCAGATGCGGTTGATGGCGCATTCCTCTTCCCGGAAGCAGGTGCCAGGATGCATGAGGCAGTCGTTGAGGAATATCTCTCCTTCCATGGCCTCGACCACATCCAGGAGCGTCAGATCCTCAGGACGCACAAGGAGCCTGTACCCTCCCCGTGCGCCCTGCAGGATCTCCAGAAAGCCATTTCTGGCCAGCCTCTTGGCCACCTTGGCCAAAAACTGCTCCGGGATCTCCATCTCCGCAGCCACCTCTTTCCGGGCCACGGTCCGGTCCGGCCCGACCTTGCAGAGATAGAGCATGCAGCGGACCCCGTATTCCCCTTCTCGTGTCAAACGCATAGGCTTCTAATATAGGATTAAGTGGATGAAATTTGTCTTATATTATTTCACCTCTTATTCTTTGTCAAATTCTGGCGGATCGTCTGAAGCCGGCTCGGTCGCGGAAGGCGTTGGGGTTTGCAGACCAGCTCTCGGTGCCTTTTCCGCCTGTTGAAAAATTCTCTCAATCGCAGGCCGTCCCCAAAATTTCAAGTGACAACGCAGCAATTGGAAGATGTTTGGACGGCCTGCTGTCGCACGTCCGGTAGCCTGGTTGGGCTCAAACCCAGCGGCTCCGGCTGGCCCGAGACACCGCAGCTCGCACGCTTATGCAACCCTGCTCCGGCGCGCCTTCCATGGCTCCCCCGCTTCCCTTTTTGCGCTTTGTTGGGCATGCGCCGGCACAGATACAGGGGTTGCTTTGAAGACACCATACCGAAGCCTGCCGTTATCTGCGGAGCTTCCGGTTGACAAGTCTCCCTTTATTGGCCAACAACGGAAAATATTCGGTAGCCTCTTTCTCCAGGAAAAGGGCTCTTTCTCCGTTCCCAGTGCTGTATCCACCGAAATCCTTTTTGCATTCCTTTCATGGCCATCCAGGCAAGCGGGGCGGGCGAACGTGATTACAGTCCATAACCTCCACAAATCCTTCGGCGGGCTCAGGGCGGTGGACAACTGTTCGCTCACCGTCCGCGAGGGCATGATCACCGGCCTCATCGGCCCCAACGGAGCCGGCAAGACCACCCTGTTCAATATCATAGCCGGATTCGAAAAGCCCGACTCGGGGCATGTTTTCCTGCAAGAGGAAGAGGTCACCGGTCTGCCCCCGCATAAGCTCTTCCGCAAAGGGGTGGTTCGCACCTTCCAGATCCCCCACGAATTCGAGAACATGACCGCTCTGGAGAACCTGATGCTCGTTCCCGAGGGCCAGAGCGGGGAAAATGTTCTCCTCCCCCTCCTGGCCTGGCGCCGGATCAAGAGGGAAGAACGCCGCATACGCCACAGGGCGGAAGAGGTCCTGGAGTTCTTGAATCTGGACCACCTGCGGGAGGAACTGGCTGGAAACCTCTCCGGGGGACAGAAAAAGCTCCTGGAGCTGGGCAGGACCATGATGACCAAGCCCAGGGTGGTGCTCCTGGACGAGCCCGGTGCAGGGGTGAACAGAACCCTGATGGGCACGTTGGCCCACGACATCCGGAGGCTGAACCGGGAATGGGGATATACTTTCTGCGTTATCGAGCATGATCTGGATTTGATCGTGGATCTGTGCCATCCCACCGTGGTCATGGCCGAGGGCACCGTGCTGGCCGAGGGAAGCATGGAGGAGCTGCGCCGCAACGAAGACGTGCAGAGGGCCTATCTCGGGGAATCCCTCGAGGCGCAGGCATAGGCCCGGGAGCGGATCATGTCGCTTTTGCGCGTGGACCAGGTCTCCGGCGGATACACGAGCGTGGACATCCTGCACGACGTCTCCCTGACCGTCGAGCCGGGGGAGATCATTTCCGTCATCGGCCCCAACGGAGCGGGCAAGTCCACGGTGATGAAGGCGATCTTCGGCCTGATCCGGGTCCGGAAAGGTCGGATCACCTTTCAGGATCAGGACATAACCGGTATGCGGCCGGACACCATCGTGCGCAAGGGCCTTTGCTACGTTCCGCAGGAGTTCAACATCTTCCCCTCTCTCACTGTGCGGGAAAACCTGGAAATGGGGGCTTTCGTCCGGCAGGACGGCGGCGTTTCCGACCAGATGGACCGCGTCTATCAGCTGTTTCCGCCTCTCAAGGACAGACAGAAACAGCCAGCGGGCCACCTCTCCGGGGGCCAGCGCCAGATGGTCGCCATGGGCCGGGCCCTGATGCTCGACCCCCAGCTCCTGCTCCTGGATGAGCCCTCCTCAGGCCTGTCCCCACTGTTCATCGAGCAGATCTTCGAGCGGATCATCGAGATCAACGCCACCGGCGTGGGGATCCTCATGGTGGAGCAAAACGCCAAAAAGGCCCTCTCCTTGTCCCATCGCGGCTATATCCTGAGCATGGGCGCAAACAGGCATGAGGACACCGGTCGGAACCTGCTTGCGGACCCGGAGGTGGGGGAGATGTTTCTGGGCGGATAAAGGAGGCTCGACGTGGCGGAAATCCTGCAGCTGATCATCTACGGCATTGTCCTTGGCAGCATCATCACCCTGGGGGCCATCGGGGTGTCCATGATCTTCGGGATCCTCCGCTTCGCCCATTTCGCCCACGGAGACATCATGACCCTGGGGGCCTACCTGGCGCTCATCGGGGTCGGGCCTTTGGGCCTGCCCATGCTCGGGGTCTTCCCCCTGGCCGTCGTCGCCACGGGACTTATCGCGGCCGGAATCGACCGTCTCATCTACCGTCATCTGCGCTCCTCCTCCCCCATCATCATGCTCATCAGCTCCGTGGGAACGGCCCTTATGCTCAGGAGTCTGATCCAGCTCATCTGGGGTCCGGACAACCAGATCTACACCCCGGGGATCAGCATGCCCTACACCTATGCGGACCTGCAGATCAAGCCGGAACAGATAACCATTGTGCTGGGTACGGTAGCCCTGGTGACCCTTTTGCACCTCTTCCTGCACCGAACCCGGATGGGCAAGGCCATGCGGGCCATGTCCGACAACTTGAACCTCGCGCGGATCAGCGGGATCAACACGGAAAGGGTCATCTTCTGGGCCTGGATCATTGCCGCGGGCCTCGGGGCCGCGGGAGGCATCTTTCTGGGTATCGACACCAGGCTCAACCCCATCATGGGCTGGCGGCTCCTGCTTCCGGTCTTCGCCGCGGCCATCCTGGGCGGCATCGGGAGCTATTATGGCGCGATCCTGGGCGGCATCGTCATAGGGATCTCCCAGGAGCTCTCCACCCTGTTCATCAGCCCAGCCTATAAGCCGGCCATCGCCTTCGGCATCATGGTCCTGATGCTCATATTCCGGCCCACGGGGATCATGGGAGGTCAAAAATAATGGAACTGGCCGGGCTCCTGAACTATATCGTCTTCTTCCTGACCGTGGCAGGCATCTACGCGGTCCTGGTCCTGGGACTGAACATTCAGTGGGGATTCACCGGACAAATCAATATCGGGGTTGCGGCCTTCTTCGCCGTGGGGGCCTACACCAGCGCCATCCTGACCACCGCATCCAGCCCCGATCATCTGGGGGGATTCGGCCTGCCCTTCTTGGCTGGCGCACTCGCCGCCATGGCCGTTGCCGCAGCTCTGGGCCTGTTCGTGGCTTTGCTCACGGTCAACCTCCGCGGGGACTACCTCGCCATCGTCACTCTCGGGATCGCGGAAATCGTGCGCCTCAGCCTCAAGAACGAGGAATGGCTCACCAACGGGGTGCGGGGAATCCCTGCCATACCCGACCCCGTTTCCGGCCTTGTCCAGGGGTCGCATCCGGGACTGTTCCTGCTGCTCGTGATAATCGCCGTGGGCCTGGTCTACTTCGCCGTGCAGCGCCTTTTCCGCTCCCCCTGGGTCAGGGTGCTCCGGGCGGTCCGGGCCAATGAGGAGGCGGTCATGGCCTCGGGCAAGAACGTGACCCGCTTCCGGATCGAGGCCTTTGTTCTGGGAAGCGCGATCATGGGCCTGGGCGGAGCCCTGTACGCCCATTTCACCTCCTTTATCACTCCCTCCGCCTTCGAGCCCATGTACGGCACCTTCCTGGTCTGGGTCATGCTCATCGCCGGGGGGAGCGGAAACAACCGGGGCGCGCTGCTCGGAACCTTCGTCATCTGGCTCGTGTGGTCCGGAACGGAAATATTCACCTCCCAGGCCCCGGAGGATTGGATCACCCGCATATCCGCCATCCGGATCTTCCTTATCGGCCTGATCCTAGAGATCATCCTGATTCTGCGGCCCCAGGGGCTCCTCCCGGAACGGCCGCCGCGGACCCCGGAAGCTGGCGAAGGGAGAGGCTCCGGCTCACCCTCAGAATAAATCGGCTCCCGCCCCGGCTGGAGGGAGAGCCCATCCCGAATTCCGTTCCTTCTCCGGCAAAAAAAAGCCCCCGGAAGGAATCCTGGGGCTTTTTCCGGCAACAGGATATGCCTTCTAATCCATTTCCGGCTTGAAGACCTTGACCGTCACGATCTCGCCGTCCTCTATCCTCCAGTGGGCAAAGGAACCGGAGACGTCACCGGCTTTGTCGAAGTTGATCGAACCGGAAGCTCCTGTGTAGTTGATATCCTTGCCTTGCTCGAGAAGCCGCCTCGCCTTCTCCCACTCACCGGCAAGGATTTTCTCGCCGGGGGGATTGGCCACGGCGCGCAGGGCGTCTCGCACCTCCACGCTATCCGTTGATCCGGCCTTTTCCACCGCCAGGGCGAGAACAAATGTGGCGTCGTAGGAGGTGTCGATGAACGGCTTGGGCGGGACCTCTCCGTATTCGTCCTTGTACGCGGAGAGGTACTTTTGGGCCGAATCGGTGTCCTTGACGGCCTGGGGAGCGGTGCCGAAGCTGCCGTTGAGGTACTTTGCTCCGATGGCCTCGATAATCTCCGGAGCCTTGAGACCGTCGCTATAGACGAAATCCTGGAAGTACCCCTCTTCCAAAGCCTGCCGCAAAATGGTCACTCCGTTCTTGGGATATCCGATGAGGACCAGGGCTTTTGCACCTTCCGAGGCAGCTTGGGACAACTCTCCGCGATAGGAGGCCTTGCCCGGCTCGTAGGCCAGGGAAGCGGATACCTTTCCCCCCTTCTTTTCGTAGGCTTTCTTGAAATTGTCCGCCAGGCCCTCTCCGTAGTCGTTGTTGACATACAAGATTGCGGTATTGGTGAAGTCGGACTGGTTCGCCACCACCTGGGCCATGGCCACTCCCTGCAGGGCATCGGAAGGGACCGAGCGGAACATGAAATCATTGTCCTGCAGCCCGGTGATGACCGGAGAGGTCGAGGCCGGGGATATCTGGGGCGCCTTTTCCTTGCTGCTCACGCTCCGGGCCACGGGAATGGAAACGCCACTGGAGAGCGCCCCCACGATGCCGCTCACCCCTTGCAGGGAAACCAGTTTTTGCGCCGCGTCGATCCCCGGCTGGGGCTTGGTCTGCGTGTCTCCCACGCTGATCTGCAACTCGCTGCCCAGAACCCCGCCGGCTTCGTTGATCTGCTGTTGCGCCAGCTTGATCCCGCTCAGACAGGGCTCACCATAGGACTGCAGCGAACCGGTCATCGGCAGCAGGGCCGATCCCGAGCGCGGTGACGGTTCCGGGATCGAC
>CAYNCR010000004.1:0-8577 GCA_964395575.1 uncultured Desulfohalobiaceae bacterium | reverse complement strand
GCAGCAGGGCCCCGAGCTTGACGGTCTCGGCTGCCAGGCTTGATCCCGGCAGAGCGAATCCAAGGATCAGGATCAGCAAGACCGCCAGAACACCTGTTCTCTTGTGCAATCTTTTACCTTGTCTCATAGCCTTCCCCCTCCCTGTAGGTTGGTGTGGAACTCTCATCAAAGGCACCCTATTCAAGGTCCAAAAATGATGTCAATCAAGGAAGAAGGTTGCCCACCCGTGCCTTCAGGGGCACCCGAAAAAAAAGCGCTTGACGCCCCACCCAGTGAGGTTGATGCGCAAGCGCAAGGCTTTTTTCCGTAAGGGACGGAAACGCGAAACGAAGAACCTTTTCAGCAGCCCGCTAGGGCACGAGCATCACCGGAATATCCGTATGGTGCATGACCCCTTTGATGGTGGAGCCGATGGCGTTGCCTCCCCAGAAGCTCTTGCCGGACCCCAGAATGATCAGATCGCATTCGCTTTCCTTGGCCTGGGCGAGGATGGCGCTGTCGATGTTCTTGTCCACAGTGACCACCTCGTGCCAATCCAGGTCCGAGCTCATTTCCTCCAAACCGAGGTCCTCGCTGAACTGCTTCATTACCTTCTGCAGGATCTTGCCGGAAGTCATCTTTCCGATAAGGGCGTCCCGCGCGTCCTGCTCCTGTCCCTCCTGGATGGATCTCCATTTCTCGTCCCCAAGCATGGAGCTGAAATAGCCCTCGATTGCCCCGGGAACCTCCCTGGCAATGACGTGGAGCAGCACGATGGAGGCATTATGCTGCTTGGCCAGGGAAATGGAGGCCTCCAGTCCACGAAGACAGTTCTCGGAAAGATCCGTGGCGAAGAGGATCGATTTCATGGGTTGGAACATATCCACTCCTTTACATTGCTGATGTGAATTCGGGTCGTCTCAAGAGCCTCAGCAAACCGTAAACCGGAAAATCGGGAACAAAAAAAGGGCCTTTCGCCAAGGATCCCGTCCCGGACAAAAAGCCCCGCTCGGCTACGTATCGCCTCACATCCGCGCTTGCATGGTCGCAGAGCTGTCCTGCTTTGACGAATCCCGTTTGGTCGGCCAGACACCTCACAAGATGAACCCCGTTCATGCCTGCTTCCGGTAGAAAAAGTCTATCACTGCATGTGCCGGAAATCAAACTGAAAATTGCCCTATCTGAAGAATGGCCCCCTGAAATATCAGTGTGTTTTTCTGACAGAGACCAAGTACATGCCGCACAAAAAGCATCTACGGATCAGGAACCTTAACCCATCTAGCCGGTCACAAGGACCGATCGCTGCTCGTCAAAGGGATTGATGCGCATTTCCAGGGAAAACAGATAGGGATAGTCCTGTTTCAGGTGCTTCATATAGCGGATCCACTCCACAAGGAGCTTGTTGTAGACCCTGCGTGTATCCCAGGACAGGTGCCTGATATCGCTCGTGGGAAGGCTATGCAGCTCGTCCCGCCGGGAGAGCTCATCGAGGAGATGGAATACCGCCCAGAGCATGTCCGAAAACGGCTCATGCTCGAGGAGGTTGGGGTTTCCGAGAAGCATGAGCAAAAATTGTCGCCTGGGTTGCAGGAGCTGACGCAGATTCTCCAGCACATCGGAATCGATTTGGAGGTGGGGCTCTATGTGCGTCACGGTCTGAATGGCGCGATCAAAGTCCTGGTTGCTCCATTCCTTGCTGATCTTGAAGCGCTGTTTGTCCCGATCATCCAATTGGTGCACGGTGTTGAGCTGCTCCAGAAGATCATTGCCCATCTCGCTGAAAAAGGTGCCCACGAGCATGTTCATCTTGCGCACGATGATGCCGCGATTGTGCCGCGTGAGCAACTGATGCACCACAAGAGTAATGAACAGCACTTCCAGAGGGAGAAAGGCGATCCTCTTCCCAATATAGGAAAGTGTCTGCTCCCCTTGGCCAAAGAGGAAATAGTGGAGGAAATACAGGACGCAAGCCAGGACAGCCAATCCGGCGCCCAGAAGGATTTGCCAGCGGAATCGCAGCTTCATCGGCTCCCTGCCCGGGATAACGGTTCAAGACACCCAGCACGCGATTGATCTCTGTGTATTTTCACCAGCAAAACCAAGGCTGTCAATCGACCAACCGCAGGGTAGAGCTCGACAATCAAGCTAGAGCCCAGGAGGCCCGGACCTTTGTCGGCAATGGACGAACTGCCTCCCGTCCTCCCTTGATGCGGCACGGTTTTTGGGGATGAAAGAAGCCTTTAGAGCGATTCGAGGAACATCCGCATCCCCTCCTCCAGCATCTGAACCGCGAGCAGGATAAGGATGAGCCCCATGAGCCGCTCCGCGGCCTTGCCACCCCGCTCGCCCAGCAGGGGCTGGAAGGAGGTGAAGCCGAGCATGATGATCACGCTCACCACCCAGGCGATCAGGATGGAGGCCAGAAGGAGCAACAAGTCCTCCACCCGGTTGGAGTAGAGCATGATCGCCGCAAGCAGGGACGGGCCGGCTATGAAGGGGGTGGCGATGGGCACGAGGAAGGGATCCCTTTCGTGGGCCCCCAGGCTCCCGTGCTCCTCGGGAAAGACCATCTTCAGGGAGATGAGGAACAGGATAACCCCGCCGGCCAGGCTCAGAGTGGAGCGCTGCAGGTCCAGATACTTGAGCAGCCAGTCCCCCAGTAACTGAAACAGGATCATGAGGATCAGGGCGAAAAACAGCTCGCGAAGGAGGATGCCCCGCTGCTGCTGCGGCGTGTAATTGCGCAGTATGGCCTGGCAGGATGCCGAGTTGCCCACCGGATCCATGATCAGAAACAGCGGCAGAATCAGCTCAAACATGGTCCTGAAGGCGTCCATATCGGAAAACCCCTTTCCTCTGTTCTAGTCGCGGCTTAACGGGCCATTTTTTCAGGCTGTGCATCCCCTGCTTGACGCCCATCAGAATCAGGAGGAGGTGTATGGAATAGGCGGCGAGCAGGCCCACACTCTGGGAAAGGACCAGTAATCTCCTTCCGGAATTGGATAGGCATTTTTCGTGAAACAGAAGGCCGATCACCCATTGGCCTTTGCCCAACCGCCTGTTAAGGCTAACAGCCCAAGAGCTTCATTTCCAGATCCAACATCTCGGGAGACGGTAGTGTTCGATCGAGGCTTTCTCTGGACCGTTTCCCGATCGAACACCCGGACAGAATCCGTTCCAGAACCGGCGCAACGAGCTTTGTGTCTGGAAAAGAGAGGAGCGGGGAGATGGCAAACGAAGTGCGGAGCACGGATTTTCTGGTCATCGGCGGGGGCGTGATGGGGGTGACGCTGGCGCTGGAGCTCAAGCGCCGCTACCCTGATTGCGATATCACCCTGATGGAAAAAGAGGCCGGATTCGGCCTCCACGCCAGCGGCAGAAACAGCGGGGTCCTGCATGCGGGATTCTACTACACGGCGGACAGCCTCAAGGCCCGATTCACTCGGGAGGGCAATCGCAGGCTCACCGAATACTGCAGGGAGCGGGGGCTCTCCCTGAATCCGTGCGGCAAGATCGTCGTCGCCCGCAGTGAAGAAGAGCGAAGCGGCATCCGGACCCTTTTCCAGCGGGGCCGGGCCAATGGAGTGGACGTGCGGCACGTGAGCGAGGGCGAAGCGCGTGAGCTCGAGCCCTGTGCGAAAACCGCCGGGGTAGCCCTTTTCTCGCCCACCACGTCCAGCGTCGATCCCGGGGAGGTAATGGGCGAGCTCGTGCGCGACGCCAAAGAGGCCGGGGTCCGGCTCCTCCCGGAAACAGCCTGTCTGGGCCGAACCCGTGAGGGGGTCCGTACAAGCTCCGGCCCCATCAACGCCGGATACGTGGTGAACGCCGCGGGCCTGTACGCCGACCGGATAGCGCGGGAGTACGGCTTTGCCCGGGATATCCGGATCCTCCCCTTCAAGGGCCTCTACCTCTACGAAGACGGATACGGAGCCGGCCTGCGGCGTCACATCTACCCCGTGCCGGACCTGAAGAACCCCTTTCTGGGAGTGCATTTCACCGTGACGGTCGAAGGCGAGGCCAAGATCGGCCCCACAGCCATTCCCGCTTTGTGGCGGGAAAACTATTCCGGGCTGAAAAATCCCCGCTGGGACGAGCTCGCGGAAGTGGCCCGGCTGGAGGGCTCACTCCTGCTCCACAACCGCTTCGGCTTCCGCTCCCTCGCCCTGCGGGAGCTTCCCAAGCTCAGCCGCAAGCACCTCGCCTCCCTGGCCGGAGAGCTGGTACGGGGCGTAGATATACGCCGATTCCGAATTCCGGGGAAGCCCGGAATCAGGGCGCAGCCGGTCAATCTCCGCACCCGGAAGCTGGAAATGGACTTCCTCTACGAGGGGGACAGCCACTCCTTCCATCTTTTGAATGCGGTCTCCCCCGCCTTCACCTGTTCTCTGCCCTTTAGCGCCTATCTCGCAGATCGGATCGAGGACGTTGTCCGGACAGGGAAAGCGGAGGCAGCAGATGCGCCGGGGACTGATCAGCCGAAGGAAACGTCCGTATGGGGCGGGAAAGGCCGTTATTCCCCCGATTGAGAGCTCTCCGCGGGTTCGGGGCCAAGCCCCGCCCTGCTCTCGTAGTCCTCGATAGCCTTGACCAGCGCCTCGGCCCCGAGATTGGAACAATGCTCCTTCTGCTCGGGCAAGCCGCCGAGGGCTTCCGAGGCCGCGCGTTTTCCTATCTTCTTGGCCTCGTCCAGGCTCAGCCCGACAGCCAGCTCGGACACGATGCTGGAGACGGCGATGGCAGCGACACATCCGAAGGTCTTGTACTTGAGATCCGCGATCCTGCCGTCATCGTCGACCTTGATGTACACGCTCATCATGTCTCCGCAGGCCGGATTGCCCACCTCCCCGACTCCGTCGGGGTCCTCGATGGTGCCCATGTTCCTGGGATTCTGAAAGTGTTCCATGACCTTGTCCGTATACATATTTTCCTCCGTCTTTTATGGATTGGGTAATTGAAAAACACGCCGGCTTCCTTGCCCTGTCTTCCCTGAAAGATTCCGCAGCGGCGCTCTCCTCAGGCCGAGGCCTCGTTCCAGAGCGGGGACATGGCCCGTAGGCTTCGTACCGCAGCCTGCAGGTGCTCGAGCACGTAGTCGACCTCCTCCTCGGTATTGGTGCGGTTGAGCGTGAACACGGCAGAGCCCTGGGCCACCTCGTGCGGCAGGGACAGGGCTGCGAGCACCGGCGAGATCTTCAGCGCCTTGGAGGCGCAGGCTGATCCGGTGTTGGCGTAGATCCCCTTCTGGGCGAGCATGAACAGAAGCGATTCGCCCTCCACCGCCTCGAAGCAGAAGCTGGCGTGGCCTGGCAGCCGTTGATCGGGATGACCGGTATAGGTCACGCTTTCCAGCCCCTCCTTAACTCCCCGCACGAGCCGGTCCCGCATATTCCGTATCCGCTCGGCTCGCTGTGCCGTGTCCCGCGCGGCGAGCTCAGCCGCCTTGCCCAGTCCCACGATGCCGGGTACGTTCTCGGTCCCGGCGCGCATACCGCGTTCCTGGATGCCGCCGTGGATAAGGGGCATCACCCGAACATTCTTGGCGATGTAGAGACCGCCCACGCCCTTGGGCGCTTCCAGGCCGGTCCCGGAAAGGCTCAGCATGTCCACGCCCAGATCCGACACGTCCACCGGCACCGAGCCGACACTCGCCACGGCATCCGTGTGAAACAGGACCTTGTGGCGCTTGCAGACGGAAGCCAGCTCCGATATGGGCTGCACGGTTCCGATCTCGTTGTTCGCGTGCATGACCGAAACGAGGATGGTGTCCTCGGACAGAAGCTGCTCCAGCCGCTGCGGATCGACAAGCCCGTATTCGTCCACAGGGAGAAAGGCGACCTCGAAGTCGAGCCTCTCCAGGAATCTGGCGGCATTCAGCACGGAATGGTGCTCGATACCGGAAACAATGACCCTGTTGCCCTTTTTCCTGTTTGCCAGGGCCGCACCCTTGACCGCCATGTTGTTGGCCTCGGCCCCGGATGAGGTGAATACCAGGCGTTCAGCGTCCGCGCCTATCAGTCCGGCCACCTGCTCCCTGGCCTCTTCCACGGTGTTTCTGGCCTCTGTTCCCAGATCGTACACCGTGGAGGGATTGGCGAATCGCTCGTCGAAATAGGGAAGCATGGCTTCCTTGACCTCGCTTCGCACCGGAGTGGCCGAAGCATGATCCATGTATACCCGTTCCATTGCTTATTCTCCCGAGTTTTCGCCGGAATCGTTCTCCGGCTGTTCGCTCTTTTTCCTGATGTAGAGCTTATAGCAGTCCTCTTCCTCCTCCACGCCGATAAACTCCTGGCTGCACTGCTCACACCAGTTCGGAATGTCTTCCAGGGCCTGATCGTAGTCCGTCTGTACCTCCAGCACCTGTCCCTTTCTCATGCATTTCAGCTTGTCCTTCGGCTCAAGCAGATGCATGGGGCACATACGGCAAACCAGATCCAGCTTCTCGTCAGCGGTCATATTTTCCACGAATTTCATAGGGGTTTCTCCATGGCTTGAATACGATTCACTCACGGCGACGACAGCAGTTGAGCTCGGCTTCTCTCCACGATCCTCTCCCTCTCCAGGCAGATAAGGGAACCGCCCCCTCACGTGCGCATGAGGGAGAACGAATGCCCCTTCCGGGCCGCCCCCCTTCGATTCGTGCCTGAAGGTTCATCGAGCCGCCTCGCCGATTCTGTCCTGCCTCTTCCCGCAAAGGCCCTCCACCCTTTTGGAAGCCTTGTTTATAATATACCACATTGTGGTATCCGAGGCAAGCCCACAGCGTATTTTTTTTCATAAGCCGCCGGGGCCCGGATAGGGGAAAAGAGCTCAGGGAAAATGCCCAGTCGAAGAGAGGATTTGACAAAAAGCAATTGGGACGGCTATGGGTTTATGACCGATGGTCACAAAGTGAACAAGGGACACATTCTTCCCGGGGGGTCAAAAATGGAATCCCGGAAGATCTCGGAAAAAATTCCGGCTCCGGAAGGACATGACTTTCTGGCTCCGCCCGTGGATATAACCGTCTCTAAACATGACTGGAAACCTCTACAAGGAGCTTGGATCATGAAGACAAAGCTCGCACTGCTGCTCGGGATCGTCTGTTTCATCCTTGTCCCGCTGAACGTCTCCGCCCAAGACGGCACCATCAATCTCACCTTCGCCACTTTCTGGCCTTCATCGGATTTCCAGGTCAAAAAGGGCCATATGGAATGGATTCAGGAAGTGGAGGAACGAACCGACGGGAAGGTCAACATTGACCTCAAATCCGGAGGAGCTCTTCTGGGCGGACGTGAAATCTACAACGGAGTGGCCAGTGGAGTGGCTGATATCGGAACCACCTGTCCGGCCTATACTCCGGGAGAATTTCCCCTGATGGAAGCCTTCGAGCTGCCGGGCTATGAAAACGCCAATGCGGTAGCCGCTTCCATGACGGTCCACGAGGGCTACAAAAGAATGCAAAAGCAATTGGGGATCGACTCGTTCGAGGATGTCAAGCTTCTGATGCTCTGGGCAACTGGACCCGGAGACATTATGAGCAAGGAGCCTGTACGCAACCTGGATGACCTCCAGGGAATGTCCCTTAGGGCTGTTGGAGCCACAGTGGAGCCTCTGGAACGACTGGGCGCCAACCCCACGGGCATGCCCATGTCCGAGGCGTATACCTCCCTCCAGCAGGGCATTGTGGACGGCATCCTCGGCCCCAACGACGTCCTGAGGGGGTTCAGACTTGCAGAAGTGGTGAATTATGTTACCAAGACCCCGTTCTTGTACAACATCGTCTTCATGAAGGTGATGAACAAAAGGACCTGGAACTCCCTTCCCCCGGATGTGCAGAAGGTCTTCGAGGATTTGAACCAGGAATATGCCTACAAATACGGCAAGCTGCGAGCCAGGTACACCCGCGAGGGACTCCAGTACGGCAAGAAAGAGCACGACATGGAAGTGATCCGTCTCTCCCAGGACCAGGAACAGAAATGGGAGCAAAAGATTGAGCCCGTGGTGGACAATTGGATCCAGGAAAAGGAAGAGAACGATCTCCCCGCCAGGGAAACCATCGAAATCATCAAGGAATTGGACAAGAAGTATTCGGACAAGTATTCGCAGTACTAAGAGGCTGACTGCGCATGCAGGGATCTCTTCAAGCCGGGAGCGGCGGATCGAACAAGAGCTCGATCAAACAGGGAGCGAGGCAAAGTGGAAGGATTGGAGCGATTCGTTGACTGGTTGTCCCAACAATTGTCCAAGGTGGCTCAGACAGCCCTGTTCCTGATTATGCTGATCATCCTGGGCAATATCGTCATGCGCTATTTTTGGGCCCCCATCAAAGGAACCTACGAGATCGTGGAGATCCTGGGGGCCCTTTTTCTCTCCCTCGGGGCGGCCTATTGCGCGGTAACCAGAAGCAACATCGCCGTGGAGTTCGCCGTGCAAATGCTTTCTTCCAAAAAACAGACCCTCATTGATATAGGAACCAACCTGATCTCTTTCCTGTTCATTGCGTTTATCAGTTGGGGAGTCCTGGAATATGCCGGCACGGTATATCAAAGGGGCCGGGAAACGGCCGCTTTGGGCCTGCCGCTGTTCCCGGTCTATTACCTGGTGAGTTTGGGA
>CAYNCR010000003.1:0-34031 GCA_964395575.1 uncultured Desulfohalobiaceae bacterium | reverse complement strand
AAGCCGCCTCTACGCCTCATCAATCGGCAAATGGAATGAAAACCCATAATCCCCCGGAAAACAAAAATGGCCCCTGAAACCGAGGCGCACATACAAAGCATCCTCCAATCTGCAGGCAATCTCCCCACCCTTCCGGGCATAGCCCTCCAGATCCTGGATGCGGTCAGGCAGGAGGACACCGGGCTGAAGGAGGTCGGGGACATCCTTAATTCCGATCCCCCTTTGGCAACCAAGGTCCTGCAGATCGCCAACTCCTCGCTTTACGGCATGAAGGTGGACCGAGTGCAGCACGCAGTGAACATCCTGGGAGGTGAGCTGATCAAGAATCTCGTATTGGGCTTTAGCCTGATACGGAACACGGGAAGGGAAAAATCCGGCCTCTTCGACTATTCCGAGTTCTGGAAGGACTCTCTGGTCACAGCGATCAGCGCGCGCTGGATTCTGCAAAAGCGTGCTCCCCGGCTCAAGGAAAACGGCTTCATCCTGGGGCTGATCCACAACATCGGCATCCTGGTTCTGGTTCAAAGCATGCCCCGACGCTACAGCCAAGTGCTCGAGGAAGTCCGTAAGGAAGCAGCATCCCAATATGAGGCCGAAGAGCGGATCCTGGGTGTGAATCATCTTCAGGTGGGGTCCTATATCGCGGAAAAGTGGGGATTCCCGGACACCTTGACCATTCCCATCGCCCATCATCATTATCCCGATCTGCTGCCGCAAAACAACGACATACGCCTGTTGACGGAAACACTTCACTTCGCGAGCCAGTTCAGCCACTTCTTCCACACCCGGAACAAGGGATATACCCTCGCCGCAATCGATCACCTGCTGGGACTATACCGCTTCGACAAGTTCATGAAGATTGAAGAGCTCGTCAAACACGTCCAGACACAAACCAAAAGCATTTTTCCCATCTTCGAGCTCTCCCTGGAAGACGACGTGTATTATCTGCAAGTCGTGGAGGAGGCCAGACAGGAGCTGATAAACACCTCGCAGGTCTTTATCGACGACTATCTGGCACAGCAGCGCGAGATCGCACGACTCAAGGAAATGGCCACGTACGACACCCTGACCAGAACCTACAACTACCAAAAATTCACCGAGGAGCTGGACAGGGAACTGGAAAGGATTCGGCGCAATGGAGGGTGTTTTTCCTTCTGCTTTGTGGATATAGATGACTTCAAATCAGTCAACGATACCCACGGCCATCTGGTTGGAGACAAAGTTCTGCAGCACATAGCCGAGCTTCTGGAGAACAAGGTGCGCAAATACGATGTAGTCGCCCGTTACGGGGGGGACGAATTCGTGATCCTCATGCCCGAGCTCTCCTCCCAGGGGGCGCATCGGGCAATGGAGCGCATCCGCAAGACGATTTCGCAAAATCCCTCAGTCGTGGAGGACAGATCCGTTCCCGTAACCGTATCCTGCGGCGTCTACTGTGTATCTCCGGAAACCGCAGCAGACAAGGACAAGGTTATGAAAGAGGCGGATAAAACGATGTATCAGGCCAAGCACGCCAAAAACATGACCTTGATCTGCCGTACTTAGTGCCCGAAGGCTCTCACGGCGGGGCCACAGCCGCTCTTCCCCTGCCGATGAGGACAAGAACCCGGAAAAAAAGAGCCGACGACACGCCAAACCGTGACGGCGAGGGCCCTTGATCAGGGGCTCGCAACCGTCCCTCTGCCCGCGGTCTCCGCCCGGAGACGTTCTGCGAGGAGAGTGAAGCGCCTGTGGCTGCCCCGGCTCTTCACAGCGATGGACAGGGCCTTGGTGCTGCCCACGAGGACCACGAGCTGCTTGCCCCTTGTGATGGCGGTATAGATCAGGTTGCGCTGCAGCATCACGTAGTGCTGGGTCAGAAGGGGCAGGACCACCGCCGGGAAATCCGATCCCTGGGATTTATGGATGCTCACGCAGTAGGCGGGAACGAGCTCGTCCAGCTCGGACTGCTCGTACACGGCGTCCTTGTCCTCAAAGCGGATCTTCACCTCCTGCGTCTCCGAGTCCAGGGAGACGACGCGCCCGATGTCCCCGTTGAAGACCTCCTTGAAGTAGTTGTTCCGAAGCTGCATCACCTTGTCCCCGGTGCGGAAGACCTTTCCGCCCCGCGAGACCTCGCGCCCCTCCGGATTGAGGGCCTGCTGCAGCTCGAGATTCAGGTTGGCCACTCCGGCGGCCCCCTTGTTCATGGGCGCGAGCACCTGGACCTCGGAGATGGGGTCCAGGCGGAAGCGCTTGGGGATCCGCTCCAGAACCAGATGCTTGATCCGCTCCACCGCATTCAGGGGATCGTCCTCGCTGACGAAAAAGAAGTCGTCCAGCTTGTCCTTGCGCGGGGTGAGCTCGGGAAGCTGGCCCTGGTTCACCAGGTGCGCCCCCACCACGATGGAGCTCTCTCTGGCCTGGCGGAAGATCTCGTCGAGCTCCACCACGGGAACCGTCCCGGAGCCGATGATATCCTTGAGCACGTTGCCCGGGCCCACCGAGGGAAGCTGATTCTCGTCCCCCACCAGAACCAGGGTGGTGTCCAGCTTGAGGGCCTGGAGCAAGTGGTACATGAGGCGGGTGTCCACCATGCTCGTCTCGTCCACGACGAGCAGGTCGCAGCTCAGGGGATGGGCGGCGTCCTTCTTGAAGCCTCCCTGTCCGGGATCGAACTCCAACAATCTATGGATGGTCTTTGCCTCCCAGCCCGTGAGCTCGGTCATGCGCTTGGCTGCCCTGCCCGTGGGGGCGGTGAGGTGGATCGAGGCCTCCAGACGGCCCATGACCCGCAGAATGGCGCTCAAGAGAAAGCTCTTGCCCGTTCCCGGCCCTCCGGTGATCACCAGCACCTTATCCGTGAGGCTCCTGCGCACGGCCTCTGCCTGTCTGGAGGTAAGCTGCAGGGAATAGGTCCGCTGCACCCACTCTAGGGCCTTGTCCGTGTCTACCTTGCGGATGGACTTCGGCGCGCGCAGCATCTCCGCCAGCTTCTCCGCCACCCCGGCTTCGCTGCGACACAGCTGCTTCAGGGAGACGGCCTCTCCCTCCCCGCCGAAGCCCGCGAGGGGCTCCACCACAACGCGCCGCTCCTTTTGCAGGTCGGAGAGCCCCTGGTCCACCAGCTCCTGGCCCACTTCCAGCATCTCCTGGCAGCGCGGCACGAGATCCGAGCGCGGATAGTGGACATGCCCCTCCTCCGCGAGCTCATCCAGCACGTGCAGGACCCCGGCCCGCACTCGTGGAGGGGAGTCCTTCTCAAAGCCGAACTTCGCCGCGATCCGGTCCGCGGTGAGGAAGCCGATGCCCCAGATGTCCGTTGCCAGGCGATAGGGGTTGTCCTGGACGATCCGGATGGCCTCCTTGCCGTAGGTCTTGAAGATCTTGGTGGCGTAGGTGGTGGAGACCCCGTGATCCTGCAAGAAGAGCATCACCTCACGAATCTCCTGCTGCTCCCGCCATCCCTGGGAGATCATCTCCACCCGCTTCCGCCCGATCCCCTCCACCTCGGCCAGCCTCTCCGGCTCCTCGTCCAGAATGCGCAGGGTGTCCTCGCCGAAGGTATCCACGATGCGACCGGCCATGACCGGCCCGACTCCCTTGATGAGCCCTGAGGCGAGGAATTTGCGGATTCCGGTTGCGGTGGCCGGAGCGGAGGTGGTGCAGTGCCTGGCCTGGAACTGCTCCCCGAAGCGGGGGTGATTGGCCCACTCCCCCTGGAGATGGAGCTCCTGCCCGGGCTGGGGAGAGGGAATGGCCCCCACCACGGTCACCAGATCCCTGCGGTTCTTCACCGCGATCTTGGCCACGGTATAGCCGTTCTCCTCGTTGGTGTAGGTAATGCGCTCGATGCGCCCCTTGAGCTCGTCCATGGGACTCCGCCGCTCTTTCCGTTTACAACCTGTCATGCCCGGACCCGAGGCACCGCGTTGAGGTCATACTGTTCCGGGATAAATTACATTGTGCAGGCCCGGGTGACAATACGGGGCATCCTGTCCCGCGTCTACTCCCTGGACACGCTTGCCAATGCGCGGGCCATCCATTACCGTGAACATCAATGGGAACTGAAAACACACAGTACGACGTCCTGGTCGTGGGCGGCGGGGCCGCCGGGCTCATGGCCGCGGGCAGGGCCGCCGGGGCTGGAGCCAGCACCCTCGTTCTGGAGAAGAAGGACCGCACCGGACGCAAGCTGAACATAACCGGAAAGGGCCGCTGCAATCTGACCAACGCCGCCCTGATGGAGTCCTTCCTGGAGCGCTTCGGCTCAGGGGCGCGCTTTTTGCGGCCGGCTTTCGGCCACATGGGGGACAAGGACCTGGTGGCCTTCATGGAGGGTCTCGGCGTGCCCACCGTTGTGGAGCGCGGCTCGCGCGTCTTCCCCGCCAGCCAGAAGGCCGCGGATGTTGTGGCGGCGATGCGCGGCTTCGCACGCGAGAGCGGTGCGCGGATCGAAACAGACGCCCCGGTCCGGCGGATCCGCGCAGAAGAAGGCGCCGCGATGGGAGTGGAGCTGAAAAACGGAGAAATCCGGTCCGCCCAAACGGTGATCCTGGCCACGGGCGGGGCCTCCTATCCGGCCACAGGCTCCACAGGGGACGGATACGCTATGGCCGAAGAACTGGGCCACACGGTCAACACGATCCATCCAGCCCTGGTTCCCCTGGAGACCGCAGGCGAGGCCGCACCAAGGCTGCAGGGCCTGAGCCTCTACAATGCCGGCGTGTCCGTGTTTATCGACGGCAAGAAGAAACGCCGCGCCTTCGGCGAGCTCCTGTTCACCCACTTTGGGGTCTCCGGTCCGGTAATCCTCTCTCTGAGTGGGGAAATCGTCGCCGCCCTGCGCCAGGGCCGCGATGTCGCTCTCTGCCTGGATCTGAAACCCGCGCTGGACGAGACCAAGCTGGAAAACCGGCTTCTCCGCGAGCTGGACCAAAGGGGCGGACAGCATATGGGCAATCTCCTTCGCGGGCTGCTCCCGCGCAAGCTGGTCCAGGTCTGCCTGGAAGAGACGGGCATCCCGGAAGACAGGACCGGCAATCAGGTCTCCGCCAAGGAGCGCAAGACCCTGCGCACCTGGCTCAAGGATTTCCGGCTCCCGGTGAGCGGCTATCGCTCCTTCCACGAGGCGATCGTCACCAGCGGCGGAGTGCGCCTGAAGGAAGTGGACCCCAAGAGCATGGGCTCGCGGCTAGTGGACGGGCTCTACTTTGCCGGCGAAGTCCTGGACATCGCCGCGGACACAGGCGGATACAACCTGCAGGCCGCCTTTTCCACCGGCTCTCTGGCCGGGTGCAGCGCAGCTGCCAGTGCACGGGGGACAGAGGTCAGAGATCAGTGGTCGGAGGTCGGCTGACGGAGGTCGGAAATCAGAGGTCGGACGTCAGAAGTCAGCGGTCAGACGCAAGGTTAATTATCCCTACGCAGAGCGTGGGGACAATATGAGCCTGGATAACTGTTCCCTTCTCTTTGACTTGCAGCCGTGAAGAGGTAACCTCCTTTTTTCCCCGACTCTTTCAACTTTCTACTTTATACTTGTGATTCTCTTATGCCCAAGCCCGTGATCATCGACACCGACCCCGGAATCGACGATGCCCTGGCCCTGCTGCTGGCCTTCGCCTCCCCGGAGCTTGCACCGGCCTGCATCACCTCGGTGAGCGGCAACGTCGACGTGGACACCGCCACGGACAACATCCTGCGCATTCTGGCCCATATCGCCCCCGATGCGGCGCCCGCGATCGCCCGTGGTGCCGAGGCGCCGCTGGAGAAAGCCCCGGAGCATGCCACTTTTCTGCACGGCACGGACGGGCTGGGCGATGCCGCAGGCGAGCTCCCGGACCCGCGCGGGGACGACGCGCCCGTGCTCACAGGGGAGCACGCCGCGGACTGCATCCTGCGCCACATCGAGCAGGCCCCGGAGCCGCCGGTTCTCGTGGCCCTCGGCCCGCTGACCAACATCGCCCTCGCCGCGCAAAAGGCGCCGCAGACCCTGCGCCGCCTGGAGCGGCTGGTTATCATGGGCGGCGCCGTAGGCGTGGCCGGAAACGTCACTCCAGCCGCGGAATTCAATTTTTACGTCGACCCCCTTGCGGCGCGAATCGTTCTGGATTCGGGCCTGAGCATCACCCTGACCGGGCTGGACGTTACCCGCCAGGTGCGCCTGCGGCAACGTGACCTCGACACCTGTCCGGACACGCCGCGCAGCCGCCTGGTGCAGCGCATCACCTCCGGTATTTTCGCCCACACCCAAAAGACTGAGGAAACGGACAGCATCCCCCTGCACGATCCCCTGGCCATAGCCCTGGCCTTTCGGCCCGAGCTGTGCGCGGTGCGGGAGCTTCCCGTGCAGGTGGAGACCCGCGGCGAGCTCTGCGAGGGAATGAGCCTGGCGGACAGGCGGCCCATATCCTCGCGCTTGAAGGCGCCTCCCAACGCCCGGGTCTGCCTGAACGTGGCCGCGGAATCCTTTTCAACCCTTTTCCGGGAGCGTGTCCTATGGGAGTGGTCCTTGTCCTCGGCAGCGCAAACACGGACCTGACCGTCCGCGCCGAACGCCTGCCCAGGCCGCAAGAGACGGTCACCGACGGCGAGTTCACCGCCTCCTTCGGCGGCAAGGGCGCCAACCAGGCCCTGGCAGCCCTCAGGGCGGGAGCGCAAACCCGCCTTATCGCCCGGATCGGGCGGGATGCCTTCGGCGAGCGCCTGGCGGACCATCTGGCCGGCAGCGGTCTGCCCCGGGAGGGGCTGATCCGGGATGACACCGCGCCCGCCGGCGTGGCCCTCATCGGCGTGGACCGGGAGGGAACCAACCAGATCCTGGTGGCTCCGGGGAGCAACAAGCGCCTGAGCCCACAGGACCTGCACCGGTCGGAGCACTTATTGAGCGGTTGTTCCGTCTTCCTCAGCCAGCTGGAGACCCCTCTGGAGACTGTGCAAAGCGGCCTCGAGAGCGCCAGGGAGGCCTGGCTGTTCACAGTGCTGGACCCCGCCCCCAGCCGGGAGCTCCCGGAAACGGTCTACCCCCTGCTGGATCTCATCACCCCCAACGAGCGCGAGGCCGGGGACCTCACTGGAGTGGATGTCCATTCCCCGGAAACCGCGGCAAAAGCGGCACGCCTGCTCCTGCAGAGGGGCTGCGGAGCGGCCCTGATCACCCTGGGTGGGCAGGGGGCCCTCTTCGCCAGCGGAGACCGGGAGGAGCTCATTCCGCCCTATTCCGTCCAGGCCGTGGACACTGTTGCGGCGGGAGACGCCTTCAACGGCGCCCTTGCCGCCGCCCTGTCCGAAGGGGCTCCCGTGCTCCAAGCCGTCCGGTTCGCGGCGGCTGCCGGGGCGCTCAGCACGACCCGCTCCGGAGCACAGGACTCCCTGCCTGACAGAGAGGAGATCGAGGCGCTGGCCCGTTCCTCCTCCTGATCCCGAAACAGCCTAGCTCCCCTCCAAGAACGCGCTCCAGGCACGGAAACCGTTGCCGTGCCGCCGCGCCTGTCTCCGGAAAACCGACATTCCCACCCCAAAATAGATTATCCTTCCCACGCTCTGCGTGGGAACGTGCTCCGACCACTCCCGCGGTCATTCTGGATGCGGAACGTCCCTGACATGTCCCCACGCAGAGCGTGGGGACAACAAACTTGGCGGTTTATTCTTACGAGAACAAATCAGCCTGCCCCGGGGTTTACACACGCTAAGCGCCTGCCGTATCATATTCGAATAGAGATGTGTTTACTCTCATCACAAGTGATACCGCGCTAGGAAACGCAGCGAGGAAACCATGTCCAAAAGCGCCATCCAGATCCGCATCGGCGGCGAGGCGGGACAGGGACTGGAGACCATGGGCCAGCTCCTGGCTCGGGGCCTGGTCCGTTCCGGTTACGAGATCCTGGTCTCGCAGAACTACATGTCCCGAATACGCGGGGGACACAATTTCTTTTCCGTCATGGTGGACAACGAGCCAGTCCTCTCTCCGGCCTCCGGGGTGGATCTCCTCGTGGCCATGAACAGGGAAACCGTCACCCGCCACCGCGAGGAGCTGCGCGACGGAGGCTGCATCCTCGCTGACGCCTCCCAGGTGGAGGAGAACGCTGAGGATATCGTCACGGCACCCTTTTCCGACCTTGTCCCGGAAAAGCTCTACATCAACACTGCCGCGCTGGGCAGCCTAACGGCGCTCCTCCGGCTGGACCGGGAGGTCTTCAAGAATCTCCTTCGCGAGGTCCTGGGCGGTAAGAGCGAGGAGGCCGCGGAGAAGAACGAGGACGCCTTCGCCAGGGGCCACACCTGGATCCGTCAGAACAGCCGCCAGCTCCAGGGTGCGCCCTCCCCTGCATTCCGGCAGGGGGACCGATTCGCCATGAGCGGGAACCAGGCCATTGCCCTCGGAGCCATGGCCGCGGGAACGAACTTCTGCTCCTTCTACCCCATGACCCCCTCCACCGGAGTGGCCCTGAATCTGGCAGCCCAGGCGGAGGAGCTGGGCATCGTGGCGGAGCAGGCCGAAGACGAGATCGCCGCGGTGAACATGGCCATTGGCGCCTCCTTCGCCGGAGCCAGAAGCATTGTCCCCACTTCCGGGGGCGGATTCTCCCTGATGGCGGAAGGGATCAGCCTGGCCGGCATGACCGAGACCCCTCTAACTATCGTGCTGGGGCAGCGTCCCGGACCCGCGACCGGACTGCCCACGCGCACCGAGCAGGGCGATCTGCAGATCGCCCTGTACAGCGGCCACGGGGAATTCCCCCGGGCAGTATTCACCCCAGGCACGCCCGAGGAATGCTTCGACCTGACCTACAAGGCCCTGGATCTGGCCGAACGGAGCCAGAGCCCGGCCATCCTCATGACCGATCAATATCTTGCGGACTCCATCCGGGCCGTCGCCCCCTTTTCCCTGCACGACCTCCCGGAGACAACCAGGCCCGGCACGGAAACGGCCGATCCGGGAGCCTATGTCCGTTACGCCTTCGATCAAAGCGGGGTCTCACAGCGGCTTCTGCCGGGAACGGGCACCCATTTGGTCGTGGCGGACAGCGACGAGCACACCCCGGACGGGCACATCACCGAGGACCTCTCCGTACGGACCCGCATGGTGGACAAGCGGCTCGCCAAACGGCGGGTGCTGGAGGAGAACACCATGCCTCCCGAGACGGACGGCCCGGAGGAGCCGGAGCTCCTGTTCATCACCTGGGGCTCGAGCAAGGGGGCCGTACTCCGGGTGGCGAGCGACCTGCGCAAGCAGGGGCGATCCGTGGGCACACTCCACTTCCGGCAGGTCTGCCCCCTGGTCCCGGAGCAGTTCCTGACCAGGCTGAGGTCCGCAGGGCGGACAATCTGCGTGGAGGGCAACGCCACGGGCCAGCTTGCCCAGCTCATCCGGCAGGAGACCGGCTTTGCGGTAGATCACCTGATCCACCGCTACGACGGGCTCCCTATGGACGCGGAAACCATCCACGCACAACTCGACTGATTCCAGGAAGGCGAAACTATGGTATCATCGGAAGATTTCGGCGAGTTCGAAACGGCCTGGTGTCCGGGCTGCGGGAACTTCGCCATTCTCAAGGCGGTCAAGCAGGCCCTGACGGACAGCGAAATCGCCCCGCACCAGGCGCTTTTTGTCTCCGGTATCGGTCAGGCGGCCAAATCGCCCCACTACATGCGCTGCAATCTCTTCAATGGCCTGCACGGCCGCGCCCTTCCCGTCGCAACAGGGGCCAAGCTGGCCAATCCCGACCTGCGGGTCGTGGTCCAGAGCGGGGACGGATGCTCTTACGGCGAGGGCGGCAACCACTTCCTGGCAGCCCTGCGCCGCAACATCGACCTCACCATGCTCGTCCACGACAACCAGATCTACGGCCTGACCAAGGGCCAGGCCAGTCCCACCAGCGCCGCGGGCCACGTGACCAAGGCCCAGCCGCGGGGGATGCCCAGCGATCCCTTTCCGCCGACCGCCATGGCCCTAACCATGGGAGCCGGATTCGTGGCCCGGGGCTTTACCGGGATGCCGGACCTGCTCGCGGACACCATCCGGCAGGCGATGAGCCACACCGGGATCGCCCTGGTGGACGTCCTGCAACAGTGCGTCTCCTTCAACCGGGTAAACACCTTCGCCTGGTACAAACAGCGCTGCTACGAGCTGGAGACGGGCTACGACCCGGGGGACTGGCACGCGGCCATGCAGCGATGCATGGAATGGGGGGACTCCATCCCCGTGGGCGTGCTCTATAAGAGCGAGCACAGACGTCCCTTGCGCTCCTACTATCCCTTCCTGGAAAAAGAGCCCCTGTACGCCCAACAACGGGATATGGACAACGTGGAGCGTATCATGCGCGAGTTTCTGTGACGACTTGTTCAACAAGGCTGAAGAGAAACGGTAACTATTCACCACCTTGCCGGACCGTAAGCCGACACGGGGCATTTTGCCTCATGCAGCTCCAACTCTGGATTTTCTAACGTCCGGCACTCACTTTCTTTACGCTTGCCCAAATTCTCTATGCTTCTGGGAAAGTGAGTGCCGGACGAAGAAAACCACTCAGGCTCCGCTGAAATGATTCAAAATACCCCGTGTCGGCTTACAATGATGAGTGGGGTGGTGAACAGTTACGAGAAGCGTTTGAATTTGTGAACGAACACAGCAACTTGAAGATTTGCAGGTGCCCTGCAAAGGAGCCCCCTCATGCCGGACCTCCCCCTCCAGCCCCGAAAACACGAAGTAAGCCAGCAGGAACGCGAGGCCTTCCTCGCCTGGCTCTGGGAGTTCCTGGGGGCGCAAAAAACCCTGATTCTGGCCACGTGCAGCAATTCCGCACCCGCCTGCAACCTGATGAGCTTCGTCCTCGCCTTCGCGGAGTGCTCCCTGGCCCTGGCCACTCCCAAGGAAACCGCGAAGCACGAGGCCATGCGCCACAATCCTGCAGTTTCCCTGATGGCCCTGGACGCCCCCGCCCTGAAACAGGATCTGGATCGGGGTACTGCGGTGACCCTGGAGGGCAAGGCCGTGGAGATCCTGGGCGCTTCCCAGCGCAAAGAATGGGAAGCAGCTTTCACTCAAGCAAATCCCCGGCTGGAGGATTTTGTCAAAAGCCCCCAGTCCGCCCTCTTCCGGGTGGATCTCACCCGCGCGGTGAGCGTCACCAATTTCCAGCAGATCAGCGAGGTCTGGCTGTAAGATGATTTGTCCATCCATTGAGGCAACACCCGCGAGCCCTTCGGCTGCCAAGAGAACACCGTCCCCGCGGAATCCCATATGACCATCGACCCTCGCCGCATACGGACCCTGCAGGCCGGAGAGCCCGGCACCGGCCCCGTGGTCTACTGGATGAGCCGGGATCAGCGTATCCGGGACAATTGGGCCCTGCTCCACGCCCAGGAACGGGCAAGGGCGGCAGAACGAGGAGTCGTCGTGCTCTTTTGTCTGGCACCCGAATTCCTGGAGGCCACCTGGCGGCAGTACGCCTTCATGCTGGGCGGACTGCGGGAGACATGCCGGGAGTGCCTTGAGCTGGGCATCCCCTTTGTCCTCCGCCGGGGCAATCCGGCAGAGCGGGCCGCGGAGCTGGTCAGCTCCGCGGACGCGGAGAGCCTGATCTGCGACTTCGATCCCTTGCGCATCAAGGAGGAATGGCGCAGCGAGGTCGCTGGGCGCATCAAGGCCCCCTTGGTCCTTGTGGATGCCCACAACGTGGTGCCCTGCTGGCAGGCCTCGGACAAGCAGGAATTCGCAGCGCGCACCATTCGCCCCAAGATCCAGCGCCAACTGGACGAATTCCTCGGGCCCTTCCCAGAGCCCGCTTCCCAGTCCGCGGCAGTCACAGGAATCGATTTCAAAGAGCCAGATTGGGAGGCGATCGACTCCGGCTTGCGCGTGGACACGGAGGTGGGGCCGGTGGACTGGCTCAATCCCGGTCCGAATGCCGGATGGCAGCGCCTGAGCCGCTTTCTCCGCGACGGCCTCCACCTCTTCGAGGCCAAGCGCAACGATCCCAACGCCGGCGCCCTGTCCCGTCTTTCGCCCTATTTCCACTTCGGGCAGATCGCACCGCAGCGCGCGGCGCTGGAAGTGGTAAACAGCGAGTCCGCGCCCTCCTCCGCCAAATCGACCTATCTGGAGGAACTGATCATCCGTCGCGAGCTTGCGGACAACTACTGCTCCCACAATCCGGCGTACGACGCCTTCGAGGGGCTCCCGAACTGGGCCCGGGCCACCCTGAACAAGCACCGCGAGGATCCAAGGCCCGTCATCTACAGCTACCGGGACCTGGAAGGGGCCGCCACTCACGACGACCTCTGGAACGCGGCCCAGGCCCAGATGGTCCGTACCGGGAAGATGCACGGATACATGCGCATGTACTGGGCCAAGAAGATCCTGGAATGGACCGAGAGCCCGGAGCAGGCCATAGACTACGCTATTCGGCTCAACGACCGCTACGAGCTGGACGGCCGCGATCCCAACGGCTACACCGGTGTCCTCTGGTCCGTGGGCGGCCTGCACGACCGCGGGTTCAAGGAGCGCCCCGTCTTCGGCACCGTCCGCTATATGAGCCATGCCGGATGCCGGCGCAAGTTCGATGTAAACGCCTATATTCGGACCTGGATGGGATCCTAGCCTCAAAAACCTCGACAAACAGATTCGGGGAAAACGCGCTGCGCTGTCCCTTCCATCCGCTCAGGCAGTCGCAAGCGCCAAGCAGGAGGAACAACTCCATGAATCGACTGGCAAATACCCACAGCCCCTATCTCCTCCAGCACGCGGAAAATCCCGTGGACTGGCACCCTTGGGGGGATGAGGCGTTTCACCTGAGCCGGGAGCAGGACCGCCCCATTTTCCTCTCCATCGGGTACGCCACCTGCCACTGGTGCCACGTCATGGCCCACGAATCCTTCGAGGACCGGGAGGTTGCCGATTACCTCAATGCCCATTTCGTGGCGATCAAGGTGGACCGTGAGGAGCGGCCGGACATCGACCATGTCTGCATGCGCGCCTGCCAGCTCATCTCCGGCAGAGGGGGGTGGCCACTGACGTTGTTCCTCACTCCGGAGGGCAAGCCCTTTTTCGCGGCCACGTATATCCCCAAGCAGGGCCGATTCGGCCAGCTCGGCCTTCTGGATCTCCTGGGCAAGGTCCGGGATATGTGGACCGGAGACCAGCGCAGCGAGATCGATAAGAGCGCTGAAAGCGTGACCAGTCACCTGCGGGCCATTCAGGACCTCAACCCGGCGGCCCTGCCCGGTGAGGAGGCGCTCCATACCGGATTTTCCCGGCTCGGGGAACAGTTCGACGCGACCAACGCCGGCTTCGGCTCCGCGCCCAAGTTCCCCTGCCCCCATCAGCTCCTTTTCCTGCTTCGCTACCATGCCCGCACCGGCAGCAGCGAGGCCTTGAACATGGCGGAATCCACATTGCAGGCCATGCGGGGCGGCGGGATCTTCGACCATCTGGGATACGGCTTTCACCGCTACTCCACGGATCCGGAGTGGCGGCTGCCGCACTTCGAAAAGATGCTCTACGATCAGGCCACGCACCTGCACGCCTACACCGAGGCCTTTGCTGCGACCGGCAAACCGGAATACGCCGCAACGGCCCGTGAGGTGGCCCGCTACGTCCTGCGCGACCTGACCTCAGAGGAGGGCGGATTCTTCTGCGGGGAGGACGCGGACAGCGAAGGCGAAGAAGGCAAGTTCTACGTCTGGGAGCTCGATGAGCTGGAGAAAGCCCTTTCCGAGTCGGACCTGGACCTTTTGCGCACGGTGTACGGGCTCACCTCCCAGGGCAACTTCCAGGAGGAGGCGACAGGCAAACGCACCGGCGCAAACGTGCTGCACGCGGTCAAGGGATGGGCCGAGGCCGCGAGTGAGCTGGGACAGGACACCGCGGACCTCGAGACGCGAATGGATACTATCCGCGGCACCCTGTACTCGCAGCGGGAAAAGCGGCCCAGGCCCAGCCTGGACGACAAGATCCTCACCGACTGGAACGGGATGATGAGCAGCGCCCTGGCCCGGGCCGGAAACGTGCTCGGAGAGAAGCACCTCGTCCAAGCCGCGGAGGAGGCGATGCGTTTTCTCCGGAACGGTCCGGCCGCTGACTTGGACAACCTTCTGCACCGCTATCGGGACGGAAACTCCGGCATAGAGGGATTCGTGGACGACTACGCTTTCCTGGGCTGGGGCCTGCTGGAGTTGCACCGCAGCACTGGCAAGGAGAAATACTTGCGCGACGCGGAGCAGGTCCTGGGGGCCCTGAACAAACGCTTCCAGGACCCGCAGCGGGGCGGACTCTTTTTCACTCCGCTGGACAGGGAGCCCTTCCTGACCCGGTTCACGGAGTCCTTCGACGGGGCCCTTCCCTCGGGCAGCTCGGTTGCGGCGTACGTCAATCTCATGTTGTCCGAGCTGACCGGAAACCCGGAGCCCCGCCAGGCGGCTGTATCCAGCATGGAGTCCGTGGCCGGACGGCTGCAGGAGATCCCTACGGGGCACACCTTCTGGCTCTGCGCCCTGGATCGTTTTCTGGGCAGCGGATCGAAGAGCTGATTGGTAACAAAGAGCCCTTTTCCATAAAGAGGTCCTCTAATGACGTGATTTTCTATTTCCCTGTTATTCCGTGTGTTCCGTGGGCTGAAACGCTCATTTCCGGACAGAGCCAGAGCCGACCTCCTTGCCAGAAGCAACAAAATGAATAATAATTATTATCAACATTCAAACAGCTCTCTTGTTCCCAAGGGAGCAGACGTCGCTTATCGACGCAGCAAATGGAGCCAATCATGAAAACGTTTCTGGCAATTACTCTGGTTTCCCTGATGGGCTTGACCCAAGCTTCATCCGCTCAGGCCGCGGAGGCCTACTTCGCCGGGGGATGCTTCTGGTGCATCGAGGCGGACTTCCAGAAGATCCCCGGTGTGCGCGAGGCGATCTCCGGATACAGCGGAGGGCATGTGGAAAATCCCTCCTACGAGCAGGTCTCTTCCGGAGATACGGGACACCGCGAGACGGTGAAGGTGGTCTACGACCCCGAGGAGGTGAGCTACCGCCAGCTGGTGGAGGCCTTCTGGCGCATGTTCGACCCCACGGACGCGGGCGGCTCCTTTGGCGATCGGGGGGAGCAGTACACCTCCGCCATCTTCTACCAGACCGAGCGGGAGAAGGAAATCGCCGAAGAATCCAAGCGCGAGCTGGACCGGTCCGGCCGCTTCTCCCAACCCGTGGTCACCCCCATCGAGCCGCTGAAGAACTTCTATCCCGCGGAGGAGGAGCATCAGGACTACGCGGACGAGCACGCCATCCGCTACAAGATCTACCGCTCCTTTTCCGGAAGGGACTCGTTTATCGAGGAGCACTGGGATGACCCGGACAAGTTCACGAACAAGACCGAGGAACACTCCAGCAGCTCCTCCTTCATCAAGCCGAGCCAAGAGGAGCTGCGTCAGCGGCTTACCCCCATGCAGTTCAAGGTCACTCAGCAGGACGGGACCGAGCCGGCTTTCGACAACGCCTATTGGGACAACAAGCAGGAGGGGATCTACGTGGACATCGTTTCCGGCGAGCCCCTGTTCTCCTCCAGGCACAAATTCGAGTCCGGCACGGGATGGCCCAGCTTCACCCGCCCCCTGGAGGCGAACAATATCGTCACCCAAGAAGATCGCTCTCTGTTCGGGACCCGCACCGAGGTGCGCTCCAGGCAGGCGGATTCGCACCTGGGGCACGTCTTCGACGACGGCCCCGAGCCCACGGGCAAGCGCTACTGCATGAACTCCGCCGCTCTGCGCTTCATTCCCAAGGAGGACCTGGAAAAGGAGGGCTACGGCCAGTACCTGGATCACTTCCAGGAATAGGAAGTCCCCGTCAGCTCGTTTGCATTGGGCAACGGGCTGGAAGGACTTTTCCCCCAAAAAAACAGAATAGGTGCGCTAGCATCCAATGAGTTTCCGGCTTCTTTTTGGGGCAAAAGAAGACGCGGAGCTCGAGCCATCCGGATCGTAAACCCACAAGCAACGGAGAGAAAAAAATGGATCTCAAAAACTACTTCGAGAACACCAAGGGTGTGGGCGTGCTCTCCACCGCGGACAGCGAGGGCAATGTGGACAGCGCTATCTACGCCAGGCCCCATGTCATGGAGGACGGCACCATTGCCCTGATCATGCGCGACCGCCTCTCCCATCAGAACCTGAAGTCCAATTCCCGCGCGGCCTATCTCTTCATGGAGGAGGGAGTGGGATACAAGGGCAAGCGCCTGTATCTGACCAAGGTCGACGAGGAGCAGGACGAGGAGAAGATCAGCCTCCTGCGCAGACGCACCTATCCGGATGACGACCGGATTCACGCCGAGGCGAAGTTCCTGGTCCACTTCCGCGTGGACAAGGAGCTGCCCCTGATCGGGTCCGGGGAGTAAAGAAAATCCCAGCTAAAGGGGTTGCGAGTGCACGTGGTTTTTGTTTTCGCAGCCCCTGATAAAATGTTGATTTCCTGTTGCGGCGTTGCTTCCAGAAGATTCATACGAACGTTGGAAAAAATCTTTTGCGCCTCGAGAGCGACGGCTACCCAGCCATCCGTTTTATCACGGAAAGATGACAAATCCCTGATTGTCAAATGTCTTGTACACAGAGAAATCTTTTCGATCCAAAGTTACTATGTTCGTAATCCCCGATTCATGCGCGAGGCAAACAAGGGTGGCATCGGCAAAATCCATGGGCAGGTCGGAATATTTTTCCATAAGGGATCTCGCCGCCTTCAATGTCTGAACATTGGATGGGACCAAGGTGACAATATCGCGGAGCACATACTCCAAAGCCGCCTTTTGGGCCTTTAAGGAAAAGTTAAGGAGGTAGAGAACTTCGGTAAGCACCGGTTCTGTCGAATAGAGAGTCCCTTCAAAAGCGGCAAACCACTCCACGCAAGATGAATGCGCTCTTTCACTGCTGTCAATGAGGGCAACCCACGGTCCTGTGTCCATCAGCGCTTTCACGAATCCTTGCCCCTCATCATCTTCAGAAGATAATCCCGATGGTTTGTTCCCAAGTCAGACACTCCGCTACTCACCACTCCTATCAGATCCCTGGCTCCGGCTTCCGGCTTTTCCCTCTGCTCCCCAGTCTCAAAATCCTCCAGGAATCTCCTGATGGCCAGCCTGGCGATATCAGACTTCTTGAGCCCCGTCTTGGAGGCGACCTCCTCTATACGGGCCTTGTATTCATCCGGCACGCGGATTGTCATTTGCATATCAAGCTCCTCATGCAAGCATTATGATGACAATGTAAGCTTTTGGGATGCTTTGATCAACCCTCCAAACCCAAAAGATGTAGAGGACGGCACCGTCGCCCTGATCATGCGCGACCGGCTCTCTCGTCACAATCTGAAGTCCAACCCCCGCGCGGCCTATCTCTTCCTGGAGGCAGGGGTGTGATACAAGGGCAAACGCCTCTTTCTGACCAAGGTCGACGAGGAGAAGATCCGCCTCCTGCGCAGGCGGATCTATCCGGACGACGACCGGATCCACGCCGAGGCAAAGTTCCTGGTCCACTTCCGCGTGGACAAGGAGCTGCCTTTCATCGGCTCGGGTGACTAGAAAACACTGGGGATGCCTCGGGGCAACACATTGCCCCTTCCAGGCCCGGAAGCAAAAAATTGACTCGCGCAGGGGCGCGGCGCCGCGGCGTTACAGAGTATTCCCGCTTTGCGACGTCCGCTGAGACGGGCGAATATATCGAATACGCAATCAGCATGGCCCTGTCTCTTGACAGGGCTTTTCCGTTGGAATAAATTGTTATCCATCTTTCAATCCAAAAGCGGGAAAACCATGACTGAAAAAAGCCTGACAGGCCTCTGGCCCTCCTGGAACTTTTATTTTAGCTATTTTTATTGGGGGTCCAGTCTGTCCAGGCTTTATTGAATCCAGCGCAGAAAATCGAGGAAAAGAAGCCGTGGGCAGACCGAAAGGTCCCCACGGCTTCTTTTTTGAGAAAGGCCGTGGGGGTTTTCCTCACGGCCTTTTTTGCTCTGCGGGCAATACAAAAAACGCAACCGAAAATGTGCCAAGGAGATTGGCATAAGGGCACAGCACCATGAAATCCGACAAAGAGAGACAGGAGAAGCACCCACTCCTGCAGCGCCCTCGAGCCAAAGGGCTCGCTTCCCATACGGGGTGCGCAACGGAGGCCACAAGGGAGCTCCGCGTCATTTCGGCCCCCTCCGGATCCTGCATGGATCAGGGGGCCCGGAATGACGCGGCATTTTGGAAAAACGGCTCAACAAAAAGGAGGTTTTGGGCATGATCGCCACAGACGACACGCGAATCCAAGGGTACAAGACAATGCTTACACCAAGAAGCCTTAAACAGGAACTGGAGGCAAGCCAGCAGGTTCTCGACACCGTGGCGGAAGCGCGGCGGTCCATAGAGGACATCGTGCACAAGAAGGACAGGCGCCTGCTGGTCATTTCCGGGCCGTGCTCCATCCACGACGAAGAAGCGGCCCTGGACTACGCCCAGAGGCTCAAGGATCTGCGCGACAGGTTCGCGGACACCATGTACATCGTCATGCGGGTCTATTTCGAAAAGCCCCGCACCACCGGGGGATGGAAGGGCCTGATCAACGATCCCCACCTGGACGATAGCTGCGACATGGAAACCGGGCTGTACAAGGCTCGGCGCCTGCTTCTCAAAATCAATGAGATGGGCGTTCCCGCGGCAACGGAATTTTTGGATCCCATCACCCCTCAATACATTGCCGATCTGGTGAGCTGGGGCGCAGTAGGAGCCCGGACCACCGAATCCCAGACCCATCGCCAAATGGCCAGCGGCCTGTCCATGCCAGTTGGCTTCAAGAACAATCCGGAGGGGAACCTGAGCACCGCTGTCAACGCCATGGTGGCTGCCCAGGATTCGCAGACCTTTCTGGGAATCGACCAGGAGGGAAGCATCTGCACTGTCCACACCAAAGGCAACTCCGCCGGCCACGTGGTACTGCGGGGCGGACACAGACCCAACTACGATCCCATCCACGTGGAGGAAACACGTTCCAGCCTGGAGGAAAAGGGCCTTCCCCAGTCCATTGTGGTGGACTGTTCCCACGCCAACTCCTACAAAAAACACGAGGCCCAGGGAACAGTGCTCAAGAGTGTCCTGGACCAGATCTATTGCGGAGGCGGATCCCTCATCGGGATCATGCTGGAGAGCAACCTCCGCGAGGGGAAACAGAAGTTCACCGGAGATCCTGCGGACCTCGAATACGGGGTGTCCATAACCGACGCCTGCATCAGCTGGGAAACCACGGAAAGCCTGCTCGGATACGCCCACGAGAGGCTGTGCAGCCAACTGGCTCAACCCGCATAGGAAACGCGGCATGCAGACTTTTTTCATTTCCGGAGGCACGGGGCAATCCAAGCTCTTGATCGGCGAACGGCTGGAGGCGTTGACGGAACATGTCCCCGCGGAGCGGCTGATTATTGTCACGGATGAAACGGTCTCCAACCTGTACTCCTCCCGTTTTCCCCAAGCACCGGTAATAACCGTGGGCTGCGGGGAGGAGGTCAAAACCCTGGACACAGCGGGCTGGCTCTATAGACGGCTTCTGGATCTGGAGGCAGACCGCGACACATTTCTGCTGGGTATAGGAGGAGGAGTCGTCTGCGACCTGACCGGATTCGTGGCCTCCACCTATCTGCGGGGGGTGGAGCTCGGATTTGCCGCCACTACTCTCCTGGCCCAGGTGGATGCCAGCGTGGGCGGCAAGAACGGGGTCAACCTGGACGGGTACAAGAACATGGTTGGCCTCTTCCGTCAGCCTGAGCTTGTGCTGTGCGACTTGGGGGTGCTTCCCACCCTGGGCGAAGAGGACATAGGCTGCGGGCTGGCGGAGATCGTCAAGCACGGGGCGATCGCGGACCCGGATCTGTTCGCTTTCCTGGAGGAGAACGCCCCGAGGGCGCTCCAGCTGGATCCGGCGGTCACGGAGCGCCTTGTTGCGGATTCCGTTCTCATCAAATCCCGGATTGTCAACCTGGACGAGAGGGAGTCCGGACAGAGGCGTAAGCTCAATTTCGGCCACACCTTCGGCCACGCCGTGGAGAAGACGACATCCGCTCCCCACGGCGAGGCGGTCAGCCAGGGGATGGTTCTGGCCGGGCTGCTGTCCGTGCAAAGGGGCCTGCTTGCCGAGAAGGAGCTGCAAAGGCTTGTGACGCTATTGCAAAGGCTCAATCTGCCCACCAGAATCGATGCTGCCCATCCCGATGAAATGCTCCAGGCCCTTAGCAAGGATAAGAAACGCCAGGGGGAAAGCATCCGATTCGTGCTTCTCGAATCCATCGGAGAGGCGGTAGTGGAATCCATACCCTTGAGAAAAATCCGTCAGGCAGCTTTGGAAATGCTCGCCTGAAAAAGGCCCGCCGCTGCAATAGGCCCAGTGGAAATACTGCACAGAGAAACAAGGGACGTTTCGATTATCAGGGCGGCGACCCCTTGATCTTGCCGCCCATCTGCGTCATATCCGAGTCATGCAAGGCAGCGCCTACTTCGTCTCCCTGCACCACCGCATCCGCCTGGACGTGAACATCCCCGCCCTCGCGGAGCTGACTCCCCAGCGCAAAGAGTTGATCCGGGGCGCCGCAGGCGTGCTCCTGCCCCGCTATTTCTCTCCGGGGCGCTGTCGTGCGGTAGCCTCTCTGGCAGAGAATATCTTCCCCCGCATCGAGGCCAGGTATCACTACCGGGGCAAGACGGACCAAATCCGGCTCATGCGCCGTCTGGGCCTTCCTCATCCGGAATCCCGCCTCTTTCAAGACCCTGCCGAGGCAAAGCGGCATACGGAGGAACACGGCCCCGCCCTGGAGCTCCCCTGTGTGCTCAAGGGAGACCGCGGTGCCGGCGGTTCCCAAGTATTCCCCGTGCGCACCGAGTGGCAGCTTCTGGATCGCCTGTGGCGTCTTCCCCATGACGAGCCGGTCCTTCTGCAGCGCTGGGTGGAAACCGGGGGCAGGGATCTGCGGGTAGTCGTTGTCGGCGGGGAAGTGCGCAGCTACTTCCGCGTGGGGGTGGACGGCTTCTACAACAATGTGGCCCAAGGGGCCGAAATCGAGCACGATGCCCATCCCGAGCTGCAGCGGCGGGGCCGGGATCTGGCCGTGGAAGCGGCCCGAGCCTCGGGCATCGACCTGGCGGCCTTCGACATCGCCTTTCCAGGGGACACGGAGCCCGTTTTGCTGGAAATCAACTTCCTCTTCGGGACCAAGGGCCTAGGCGGCAAGGCTGGATACAACCGTCTCTTCGGCCTGGCCCTGGCCCGATGGATGCAGGAAGTTCTCAAGCAGCCCGCCAGGT
Source organism: uncultured Desulfohalobiaceae bacterium (assembly GCA_964395575.1). Lineage (GTDB taxonomy): Bacteria > Desulfobacterota > Desulfovibrionia > Desulfovibrionales > Desulfothermaceae > JAIPDU01. The sequence continues at coordinate 12,748 of CAYNCR010000003.1, read as the reverse complement.
GAGGATAGCCCGGAGGACGGTCCCATTAGCTCAAAAAACCGGAACGGGAATCCCCGCTCCGGTTTTCGGGCTATCGCGGCATCGCTTCTTACGACCTGGGTCTAGAAGCGCCAGTTGGCGATCACAAAGCCGGGCGCGAGGGAATTGGGAAAGTCCTCGAACCACCTGTTCTCGCTGATCACGTTCGCCAGCCCGAGCTGCAGCCCGCTGTCCGCTGTCTTCGCGTAGTTCACCAGTCCCAGCTGAAGCCCTGTCATTACGCCGGCATAATTCACGAATCCGGATTGAAACCCCTTGAAGCCCTGCTTGGTTATGTTGACCATACCGCTCTGCCAGCCAGTGAAATCCATCTTGGTATAGTTGACCGGCGCCCAGTGAACCCCGGAATAGCTGTCTGCATAGTTCACGAGAAAAGACCAGCTGAAGCCCTTGCTGTGGCCGGTGCTGCCGCTCACGAAACCGAGAGCGAAGGCCTTCTGCGGGTTCTCGCTCCAAATGCCCAGCGACACCCCCTCGATCATGACATCGGGGTCATGCACGGCTATCTTCGGGGTCAGGCTGGCCTGGAAGGCCTTGCTTTCCTGCGCCAAGGCCCCCGAGGTAAAGCTGACGACAAGAAACACGGCAACGAGCATCGAGAGCAGCACGGTAGTCCATCTGTTCATAGGTCTCCTCCTTTCCGGGTCACTTCATTTCACCATTTCATGTATCAGAAATCAGCATACACCTATTCACCGGAATTGGGCAACACATTGGCACAGTCGGGAACAAATCCCGTCCTCGTGAAGCAAGAGGGCAGGCCTATCCTTCATCCATCTGCCGCTCCCAGGAACCCGAGCACCCTGTCGATCCGTCCCAGCTCTTTCAGAGCCAGGGCGCAAGCGCCGGAAGAAAGGCTGTTTTGCTCCCGCTTCCGGACGAGCTCGGACAGATCCCGCTCCAAACTCTCCACAGCTCCCGGCACATCGAGATCGTCATCCAGGTATTGCTCCGCCAGCAGTCGCATCTTTCTTACGTCTTCAAAGGCTTCCGCATCAGCATCCGGAGCGGCATCTTTCGCCCCTTCCCGCAGCAGGCGGATGCGGCCCCGGATGCGGTCCAATCGCTCCCGTGCCCTTTCCAGACGCCGATCGGTCAGGCTCATTGTTTTGCGGTAGTGCCCGGACAGCAGATAGAAGCGCAGCTCATGCGGGCTCACCCCATCCCGGAACATATCCTCGGGATAGATGATATTGCCCTTGCTCTTGGACATCTTGGCCCCGCGAACCAGCAGGTGCTCTCCGTGCAGCCAGCACGGAGCCAGCTCCTTCCCGGAAACCGCCTCCATGACCGCAATGTTGTAGTCGTGGTGACGGTAGAGATTGTCCACCCCGCCGCAGCAGATGTCCAGCTCGTACCCCAGATGCTGGCTGATCATGGCCGGATCCTGGATGTTCCAGGCGGGGCGCCCCCGCCCAAGGGCGGTATCCCAGACAAAGGCCTCCGGCTCGCCCCGCTTGGCCGCGTGCCAGAGGATAAAATCTCCCAGATTCCAGCGTTTGCCCGGATAAGTATCCCGCCAGAAACGGATCCGTTTTTGGGGCCACTTGGAGAGATCCAGGCCGAAGAGCTTGCCGAAGTCCGGCAAGGTCAAGGGATCGAAGAATACGCTTCCCCGGTAGCGATAGGCGTGTCCCTTGTCCAGCAGGATGCGGATCAGCTCCACCGCCTGGTCCACACTGGTCGAGGATCTGGGGATGATGCCGGGAAGCCGGATGCCCAGGCGCATCGCCTCGTGCAGGAAGATGGCCTCGTTGTCCCGGGTCAGATCGAACAGGCTCAGGCCGCGCCGCTTGGCCTCGTCGACCGCCTTGTCCTCAACGTCGGTGAAGTTGAGCACGCGCAGGACGTGATGCCCACGGTACTCCAAATAGCGCTGGAGGATGTCCTGGACAAGGTAGGTGCGATAGTTGCCGATATGGGGACGATTATACACGGAGGGGCCGCAGGTGAACAGCCGAACCCCGTCTCCGTGGCGCTGTCTGAAGGGGTCGCGGCGGCCGGTGAGGGTATTTTTCAGAAGCAAGTCCTCGCTTTGCCGCGAATGCACTGTGGCCATAGGTTCTCCTGTTTTTGGGGTCTTCGCATCCGAAGCGGAGATAGAGCCTCGGCTCGCGGCACGAAGGAGGGGCCGAAGACTTTCAACGGCCCCTTTAAGAAATGATTCACTCAAGGTAACTATTCACCACTCCACTAACTATTGTAAGCCGACACGGGGTATTTTGAATCATTTCAGCGGAGACGATGCCAGATTTTCTTCGTCCGGCACTCACTTTCTTCACGCTTGCCCAAATTCTCTAAGGTTCTGGGAGAGTGAGTGCCGGACGTTAGAAAATCCAGAGTCGGAGCTGCATGAGGCAAAACACCCCGTGTCGGCTTACGGTTCGGCAAAGTGCTGAATAGTTACCACTCAAGGAAAATAAAATTGCAACACAGAGAGCGCGTTCGGGCAAGTCTCGCTCAAGGCCTAACCCGGACCCTCCTCGCAGAAGGGACTCCAGCACCCCCTGACCATCTGGCGCATACGGGTCAGATCGGTCCAGTTCCGCAGGTCCTGCTGCTCCTCGCTATCCGGGGGCCAGAGCTCAAGCTGCTGCAGCGCGCTCAAGCGTTGCTTCGTGACGGTGGACGAGCTGCGGCCGACATCCAGCTGGAGGCGATGCTCCAGGCTCCTGTAGGTGGCAAGGATGCGCCGCAGGGTCCGTGCCCGCTCATCCGAAAAGCCGAGATCTCGCAGCACAGGCTCCGTCAGCTGAAGCACGCTTCTCTCTCCCTGGGCAATCTCTCCGCCGCAACCGAGCAGCTGGCCGCCCTGAACCAGAAATTCCAGATCCGCCGCTCCCCCGTACCCCAGCTTAATATCCGCGGTTTCCGGGCCGTCCTGGCTCCGTTCCGTCTCTATGCGCTGCCGCAGATGGCACAGCCTGGGCCAGACGCTGTCCTCTGCCCGCTGGGCGGCACAAATGGAACGGGCCTTCTCCTCCAGGTCCTGTCCCAATTCCCTGTTTCCGGCCACCGCCCGGAGACGGAGCAGGGCCTGGATCTCCCAGATATCCGCCTGATTGGTGTAGTAATCCTCCCAGGACTTGCGGGTCACTGCCAACGGACCGTAGCTCCCGCTGGGCCGGAGCTCCGCGTCCACGGAATAGCCCGGCCCCTCCTGGAGCGGGGTGCTGAGCATGCGCATGAGCCGCTGCGCCAGACGCACCACTTTTTCCGGGATCATTTCCTGCTCCCCGCCTGAGGGATCGTACACGAACATGAGATCCAGATCGGAAAGATAGCCGAACTCCCGGCTGCCCAGCTTGCCCAGGGCCATGACCACGAGGGGCAGGTCCTCGGCCAGCCCCAGTCGAAGACGGACCCACTCGTAGGTGTGCCGGATCACGAAGTCCGCGAGATCGGAAAGCTCCCCGCTGACTTGCTCCGCGGAGATCTCTTCCTCCTGCTCCGCCAGGGCCAGCATGAGCAGCCGCTCATTCCGCAGGCGGCGAATCCACTCCATGGCCTCGTCGAAAACGTGGCAGCCGGCGAGTATGCTCTCCCCCCTCTGACGCCACTGCTCATAGCCCTGACCCACTCCGCCAGCGGAGGCAATGCCCTCCACGAGCGCCGGCTGATGAGCCAGCAGGGAAGCCACCATGCCCGAACGGAGGGTGCCCCGCACCACCTGATCCAGCCACTGCGGGCCCGCTTCAAGCATTTTGGCCAGACCGGGCCTGGAGGCCACCTGCCGGAAAAAACGCTCTATGCGGCTGATCAGCCTGGAGAAAAGCTCCCCGTCCACACCTGAAAGGTCCTCCAGCGCTGAGATGACCGTTTGCCGCACCGGATCGGGGAATTCAGCCAGGGCCTGCTCCAGGCTCTGGGAGTAGGCGGAGAGGGATGCCGCACTTGGGCCATCCTTCGTCCTTTCTCCAGTCTCTCCTGTCTCCTCTCTCTTGCTTCCTGAGCCCTCTCTTTCCTCTCCTGACCTGAACAGGGCGGTAAAGTGTTCGTGCACCCGGTTTCCGCAGGCCTCGAGCTCCTCGGCGAAAGCCTGCACCCTGTCCCCGAAGCCGAGGGCGGTGGCCAGCCTGCGCCGATCCGCCTCGGAATCGGGAATTCTCCGCGTCTGGCGGTTCTGGTCCAGCTGCAGCCAGTGCTCCACCCTGCGCAGAAACTGGTAGTCCTGCTGCAGCTGCAGAGCCACCTCCTCCGGCAGGAGCTCCAGCTTTCGGAGCTTGTCCAGGCAGGCCAGGGTGTTCGGCTCGTCCAGCTCCCGGTAGCGCCCGCCGTAGATCAGCTGGAAGGACTGCACTGTGAACTCGATTTCCCGTATTCCGCCGCGGCCCAGCTTCACGTCCTGGAAGAGGTCTCGCTCCGTGCGCTTGAGCTCGGCCAAAATGCGGTCCCGCATTTCCCGTAGCTCCTCCAGTGCCTGAAAGTCCATGAACCGGCGGAAGACAAAAGGGGTTACCTCCTGGAGGAAGGCGCGTCCCAGACCCCGGTCCCCGGCAAACGGCCTTGCCTTGAGCAGGGCCTGTCGCTCCCAGGCCTTCCCGGAATTGAGGTAGTACTCCGCAGCCGCCTCCATGGGCGGAACCAACTCTCCGTCCTTGCCCATGGGCCGCAACCGCAGGTCCGTTGTAAAGACCCTGTCCCCCTCGAACTGCTCCCCCACCAGGCGGCACAACGCCTGGCAGAAGCTCCGGTGGCCGCCGTCACCCCCGGAGAAGCGCCGAAAAAGAACCAGATCCACGTCCGAGACGTAGTTGAGCTCACTGCCGCCCAGCTTGCCCAAACCCATGACGGTCACCGGGTTCTCCCGCAGATTGCGGACGAACTCCTCTGGGTCCCGATTGCCGCACCACAAATCGGGCCGTTCCGTAAATGTCTTCAGGCCCACTTGCAGGGCCACTCCTGCCAGCTCGCTCAATTGGCGCGTAGTCTCGGAAAAGTCCGCAAGGCCGAGGAGATCGCGGCCTCCGATGCGCAGGAAATGGCGCTGCTTGAACTGCCGGAAGCAGCTGGCCAGCTCCCTGTAGGAAGCGCAGGCCTCGGCGGCGTCGCTCAGATCCCGGTAAAGCTCGGTCAGGGGATAGCGGCGCATGAGGTTGTTCCGGCTCCAGAGCCAGTCCATGTATTCCTGCCGGTTGAGCAGCCGGCTCAAGTAGGTCGATGCGTTCCGGATGAGCCGGATCTCGGTGATGTGCTCCATTCTGGCCGTGGTCATGGTCGACCTCGTATCGCAACCGGTAGACTGATGATTGCTGCAAAAGCTGCGCGGGAGGCGGATTGCCAACTCTGTATCGGCCCCCTTGAAATGGAAGGCGGCCTCAGAGGCTTGATATCCGGTGCCTGATATCCGGCGTCCGGGATCTGTCCTCTGCCTCTGGCACAAGGCAGAAAGCCGCGGCAATGGATCATCGCCGCGGCTTCTGCATCGCTAGGGATGGCGCTCAGTCCTAGATATCATAATAGAGCATGAACTCATAGGGATGGGGCCTCAGGCGGACGGGATCCACTTCGTGCTCCCGCTTGTAGGCAATCCAGGAGTCGATGACGTCCTGGGTGAACACATCGCCCTTGAGCAGGAACTCGTGATCCTTCTCCAGGGCGTCCAGGGCCTCGTCCAGGGAAGCCGGCGTGGAGGGCACGCCCTGGAGCTCTTCCGGGCTCAGGGAATAGATGTCCTTGTCCAGGGGCTCACCGGGGTCGATGCGGTTCTCGATCCCGTCAACAGCCGCCATGAGCATGGCGCTGAAGGCCATGTATCCATTGCAGGAGGGGTCCGGATAGCGGATCTCGATGCGCTTCGCCTTGGGCGACGTGTCATACATGGGAATGCGCAGGGCCGCGCTGCGGTTCCGGCTGGAGTAGGCCAGGTGCACCGGGGCCTCGTACCCGGGCACCAGGCGCTTGTAGGAGTTGGTCGTGGGATTGGTCAGGGCGCACAGGGCCCGGGAATGCTTCAGGATTCCTCCCATGGCGAACATGGCGGTCTCGCTCAGCCCGGCGTAGCGGTCCCCGGCGAACAGGGGGTCTCCCTGATTCCAGATGCTCAGATGGGTGTGCATCCCGGAGCCGTTGTCCCCGTACAGGGGCTTGGGCATGAAGGTCGCGGTCTTGTTGTGCCGCCTGGCCACGTTCTTGATGATGTACTTGAACCACATCAGCTGGTCGCCCATGTGCACCAGGGGCGTAAAGCGCATGTCGATCTCCGCCTGTCCGGCGGTGGCCACCTCATGGTGGTGGCACTCGATACGCATGCCCACCTGCTGCATGATCTCGGTCATTTCGGTGCGCATGTCCTGATAAGTGTCCGTTGGCGGCACGGGGAAGTAGCCCTCCTTGTGCCGGGGCTTGTACCCCAGGTTGGGCTTCTCGTCCTTCCCGGTGTTCCAGATGCCCTCCACGGAATCGATCTGGTGGTATCCGAAGTGGGATGCGCTGTCGTAGCGGATGTCGTCGAAAACGAAGTATTCCGCCTCCGGGCCGATGAACACGGTGTCGCCAAGACCGGTGAACTTGACGAAGTCCTCTGCCTTCTGGGCGATGTAGCGCGGATCGCGGGAAAACTTCTCCCGGGTCATGGGATCCACGATATTGCCGATCAGGGTGAGAGTGGGCACCTCGGTAAAGGGATCCATCATCGCGGTGTCCGGATCCGGAATCACCAACATGTCGCTGGCGTTGATGGGCATCCATCCACGGATGCTCGAGCCGTCGAAGCCGAAGCCGTCGTCGAAGGCGTCCTCGTCGAACTCAGCGAAAGGGATGCTGAAATGCTGCCAGATCCCCGGGAAGTCGAGGAAGCGCAGATCCACCATCCGGGCCCCATGCTTCTTGGCGTAATCCATTACGTCTTTCGGACTCATACTGCCTCCTGTTTCCTTGATCTCACGTCCTTCCGCGAGTTGCTCCACTGGGCCAAGCAGCGAAAACATCCCTCCACTGCCGAGCCATGAGTCTCCTGCACGGATCCAATCTGTCCCTTTTTAATGCAATTTCTTTGCCAAATCACCAGTTCCACTATTTCAATGGTCACAGAGCGGTTCCGCGTCGCGAAGGGAATGACCGGAGCGCACAAATTCGTATCCCCCCTTTCGCCCCTCCAGCCAAAGATCCCTCAATCGCGGGACTTTTTTCCGTCGTTTCGCACGCACACCGGAAACTGCGTGGGCATGACAATGATACAATCTTGTATCATTGTCGCAATCCGTTTGAGACCAAGCCCTCCATCTCGCTACTGGGCCCGATCCGATTCCGCTTTTTCCTCGCCACCCCGGCCGTCCATGCGGCGCAGGGCGCTGAGCATGGCGTCGGTCAGGCGCTCATGCACTCCTTCGTCCCGGATCTTGCCCCCGGACGCCTCCGTGACATAGAACACGTCCACCACCTGTGCTCCCGGAGTGGCAATCTTGGCCAACTGAATGGAGAGGCCGAAGTTGTAGAGCACCTGGGAAATGACGTGGAGCACGCCGGGCCGCTCCCAGGTGTAAACCTCGATCACACTGTACTGATCCGAGGCTTCCTCGTCGATGTGCACGCTGTCTTCCTTGGGCACGACCTTGGTCCGTCCCACAGGCTTCCTGGGCGGCTTGCGGCGGAAAAAGGCATCCAGGGAGGTCTCCCCCTCGAGGACACTGCTCAGGTCCCTCTGGAGAATGTCCCAGATCCTCTCCGGCTGCAGGGGGTCCGGGATCTGATCCACGAGCAGGACGTCCAGGGCCACGCCATAGGAACGGGTGTAGATGTCCGCGGAAAGGATGTTGATGCCGTTGGCCCAGAGGACACCGGTCAAGAACACGAACAGGCCAGGCCGATCGAAGCAGGCCAGGACGATCTCCCACAACCCCGCGGACGTGGACCGGGCCTCGATCCGTGGCTTGCCGCTCGTGTCCAGTTGGCGCTCCAAAAAGAAATGGCGTCGCACGTCTTCCGGGGACCGGGTCAAAAGATAGCGGGTAGAAAGGCTCGCCAGCCACGGCTCCACTTCCTCGGGGCTCAATGCATGGTCCCGAAGGAGGGCTTCTTCGGCTTTGAGCCGGGCCAGATCCAGGCGAGCCTGCTCGTCCCGGGTTTGCCACCCCTCCCTGGAGAGGAGGGCTTTGGTCTTGTGAAAGAGCTCGCCGAGAAGAGAGCTGCGCCATGTATTCCACACCTGGGGCCCGGTCGCCTTGGAGTCCGCGACAGTCAAAAGATAGAGCATGAACAGCCGCTCCCTGGATCCGGCTCTGAAGGCGCAGTGCTCGATGGGTTTCTCATCGGAGAGGTCCCGTTTCAAGGCGGTTTCCGGCAGGAGGAGATGCTCCCGCACCAGGAAGGCCAGCTCTTCGTTCTCCTCCGTGCCCAGACCCAGACGCCGACCTATGGGGCGGACCAGCTCCTCTCCCTTTTCCGCGTGGCCGCCACCGCGCCCCTTGGCCACATCGTGGACCAGCGCGGCCAGAAAGAGGGGCTTCTTGCCCGCAAGACGGCTCCACAGGACGTCGTCCTCGTCGTCCGATGCCGGGAGCTCTTCGCGCTCCGGCCCCAGAAGCAGATGCATCTTCTTCACGGTCCGCAAGAGGTGCTCGTCAACCGTGTAGGTGTGGTACACGTCGTACTGCATGCGGTAGCGGATGGACTTAAACTCGGGGATGTATTGCTCCAGAAATCCGGTTTCCAGCATGACCTTCAGGGTGGGGAAGGCGGTATCCGGGTCCAGGAGGATGTCGAAAAATCGTTCTGCAACAGCGGGATCCTTGCGCCAGGACTCGTCGAAGGTGTCCAGATTCTCCCGGATCAGCTGGCCGGTTTGGTGATGGAAATGGGCCCCGGCACGGGCGGCCTGCCAGAAGAGCTCCATGAGAAGACCGGGGTTGGAGGGGATGAGCTCCGGGTCCTGAAAGCGGATGTGGCCGTCTTCCCGGAGGAAGGGACCAGGGAGGATGGTTCGCTTCTTCCGGCGCCGAGAGGCGGGAGTAACGTCCTCCTGGAAGCGTTCCAGCAGGAAGGAGGTGACCCTGCGAACCCTGGCGGTATGCTGGTAATAGCGGCGCATGAAGGCCTCGACCCCAGAGTCCCCGCTGCTCCGGACAAAACCCAGCCTTTTCGCAACATCCTGCTGTTCCTGCAGAAGAAGCTGATCCTGCTGCCTGCCGCGGAGATCGTGGAGCTGCAGCCGCACCCGCCACAGAAAGTCCTGGGCTTGCTCCAGCCACTGCCGCTCGTCGTCTGTAAGGAATCCCCGCGATTTCAGGGTGTCCAGACCCGGATCGCCCAGCAGGACGGCACCTGCCCAGCGCAGGATGTGCAGATCGCGCAGCCCTCCCGGACCCTCCTTGACCTGGGGCTCCAGGAGATAGCTGCTTTCCCCGTAACGGGACAGGCGCTCTTCGCGATAACGAACAAGCTCGTCCACGAAGCGCCTGGTCCGCCGTGGCCCCCGACTGCGGCTCATGTGGGCGCGCCAGGTGCGATAGAGCTCTGTGTCCCCGGTTATGAGGCTGGTTTCCAGATAATTGGTCCGAGTGGCGAAATCCTGTTGCATGAGCTGGTCCAGCCCGGTGGGAGAGGAAACCACGTGCCCTACCTTGAAGCCGCTGTCCCAGAGCCCGGAGACCAGCTGCCGCAGGAAGTTTTCCAGAGTCCCGGGCAGCCTGCGGCGATAGAGCAGGAGCAGATCCAGGTCCGAGAGGAAGCTGAGCTCTCCCCTGCCCAGACCCCCCACACCGATGAGGGCCCATCCTTGGGAAGGGAACCCTTCCCGGGGCAGATCGCGGACCAGCACGGCCCGGACACGCTGGGCGTAGCTCCTGACACCGCCGATTCCCGGGGCCACCTCTCCGCATTCCCTTCGAAAGGCGTCCCTGATGCTCTGCAGCCTTGTCAGGCATATATTCCAGGACGTCTGCCCGTCCCGGATTGAGTCTTCAGCATTCGCTTTTTGATACATAGACGTACCGCAATGGATGGATGATTCACCCGCTTTCCCGCTCCTGTGGCGGGTCGACCCGGCACAGAAGAATGCAGCGGCCTAGCGGTTTGCTGAGAAAGTCCTTATCAGGCAGGGCGCCCCAAAATTTCAAGGGGCAGGCTCGAAAAAAGTTCAAGCTCGTTGCGTAGCAAGCTCCATGAGAGTTTGAATCCGGCACCTATTTGTGAAGCCAAGTCAATCAGACGCCCTTTTGTCACCTCAAATAGGTGCCGGACAACGAAGCAATTGGAAGATTTTCAACGCCCTGCTACAGCGCCTGCTCCCCACGCTCCCCTGTCCGGATGCGGACGCACTCCTCCACAGGCAGGACAAAGATCTTGCCGTCACCAATCTTTCCGGTCCGGGCGGAGCTGCAGATGCTCTCCAGGACCTCCTCCACCCGGTCGTCCTCGACAGTGACCTCGATCTTGATCTTGGGGAGAAAGTCCACCACGTATTCCGCCCCGCGATAGACCTCGGTATGGCCCTTCTGCCTGCCGAAGCCCTTGAGCTCGGTCACGGTCATGCCCTGAAGGCCCAGATCGCTCAACTGCTCCTTCACGTCATCCAGCTTGAACGGCTTGATGATCGCCTCGATCTTCTTCATAGCTCCTCCGGTCAGTGTATGTGGAGGTGTTGGTGGAGGTGTCATCATTGATCACGCACCCATTCCACGCTCTCGAAAAAAACTCTCTTTCCGCCTTTTGCTCGCCACTGCGCTCTCCTCTTTCTCACACACTTACACAGACACAGTCATACACACTCCACTCGCACACTCATGCACGATCCCGATATCCGTGGGCGATGGGCAGGCGCCGGCCCATTCCGAAGGCCTTGCTGGTCACGCGCAGGACCGGCGGCCCCTGCCTCCGCTTGTATTCATTGGTGTAGATCCGGTGGACAACCCATTCGGCTGTACCAGCGTCATACCCTCTCGCTGCGATTGCCTCCAGGGACAGGTTCTCCTCCACATAGGCATAGAGGATAGCATCCAGGACATGGTAGGGCGGCAGGGAATCCTCGTCCTTCTGATCAGGGCTCAGCTCGGCCGAGGGCGGACGGGAAATGATCCCTTCCGGGATCCAGCCCTGTTCCTCGTTGATCAGGCGGGCGACGCCGTAGACCGAGGTTTTGGGCACGTCTCCCAGGACGGAGATGCCCCCGTTCATATCTCCGTACAGGGTGCAGTACCCCACTGCCAGCTCGGACTTGTTGCCGGTGTTGAGCAGGAGCTCGCCGAACTTGTTGGAGACGGCCATAAGCAGGAGGCCGCGGAGCCTGGCCTGGACGTTCTCCTCGGTCACGTCCCGCTCCCGGCCTTGAAAAACGTGGGAAAGGGTCTGATTCGCGCCGTGGTACAGCTCGTCGATGGGAAGCACCTCGAAGGCGGTCCCCAAATTCGCCGCCAGCTCCCGGGACAGCTCCAGGCTGGCGGGATCGTTGTACGGCCCCGGCAGGGCCACGGTTCGCACGTTTTCCGCCCCCAGGGCGGACACGGCCACGCAGGCGGTCACGGCGGAATCGATCCCGCCGCTCAGGCCGAGCACCACCCGGCTGAAGCCGCATTTGGCGATGTAGTCCCTAAGGCCCAGCTCCAGGGCTTTCAGGATTTCGCCCTCTTCACTGGCGGTGAATTCGGGCGGTGCCACCTTCCCCGATAGATCATTGTCCCATAGAATGAGGTCCTCAGTAAAATCCGCTCCACGGGCGATCACTTCCCCCTGACGGTCCAGGGCCATGCTGCGGCCGTGGAAGACGAGCTCGTCGTTGCCCCCCACCTGATTCACGTAGAGCACGGGCATTCTGTGCTCACGTGCGTGGACGGCGAGCAGTTCGCCGATCCGCTCTCCCTTTCCAGTATGATAGGGCGAAGCCGAGAGGTTGATCAGAAGGTCCGGGCCGTGTTCCGCCACGTCCCGTACAGGGTCCTGGCGATAGCGCTGGCCCGGCCCGAAAGGCTCCCGGGTCCAGATATCCTCGCAGACGGTAATGCCCAGGCGCAGCCCGCCAAAATCCACCCAGGCCGGCTCGGTGCCCGGCTCGAAATAGCGCTCCTCGTCGAAAACGTCGTAGGAGGGTAGCAGCCGTTTGGCCATGACCCGCTCGACGCGGCCGCCGCTGCAGAACAGGGCCGCGTTTTGGTAGGGCTTGCCCGCTCCGGACTCATTGGGGGCCACCACGCCGCAGAGGATGGCCACATCCCGGCTCGCCTCGGCGATGCGCTGCCAATAGACGAGGCTATCGCTGACAAAGCCCTCCCTGTCCAGGAGATCCTGTGGCGGATAGCCCAGTAGGGCCATCTCCGGAAGGACCACAAGGTCGCAGCCCTCGCGAGCCGCTTGTTCCGCGGAGCGAACAATCCGTTCGCAGTTGTGGGCAAAGGCCCCGACAGTGGGATTGATCTGCGCCAGGCCGATCCGCATGGGCACCTCCAGGCAACTTATACCGCCTTATCCGGTTCGCAAGCCTCGCGGGTGAAGTTCCGTTCTCCCCGTCCCGCCTCACGTATGCCAGAACAAGCGCGGACACACCAGAGCAAAATTACAACCGTCATTCCCGGGCCGACCCGGGCACAACCAAGCATGAAAATGGCGCGAGGCGAAGGCGGGTGGACGCTGAAGCGCAGGTTTCATCCCGGGTTTCCCATGATGGGATACGCAACACCTCATCGACATTCCCGAATCACTTCCGGGGAAGCAGGATTCAAATGGTGTGAATAATGATGACTGGAGGGAATCAATTCCACCTCAAGCGGTACCAACAAAG
>CAYNCR010000002.1:33700-37051 GCA_964395575.1 uncultured Desulfohalobiaceae bacterium | reverse complement strand
GTGTATTATGAAACCCAGCGATGCGCTCCACCCGCCTTCGCCTCGCGGCAATTGCTCAACAAATCAGCAAGTTAAAAATATTTTCATACAAAAAAAAGCCCGCTGCCAAGGCAGCGGGCTTGCAAATAAGCGGATAACTGTGAGGGTTAACCTCTTCGAAGCAGCTCGCGAGCCTTGTGCAGGACCCCTTCCGTATCCAGACCGAAATGCTTGAACAGCTCTCCGCCGGGAGCGGATTCCCCGAAGCGATCCAGCCCCAGGATCGCCCCGCTGCTGCCAACGTATTTGTACCAGGCCTCGGTGGTGCCGGCCTCCACAACGAGCCTGGGGATGTCCTGCGGCAGCACGGAATTTCGGTAACTTACCTCCTGGGACTCAAAGACTTCCAAACAGGGCATGGAAACGACCCGTACCCTGCGGCCCTCCTGATCGAGCTGCTTGGCCGCCCGAACAGCGGGCTCCACCTCGGAGCCTGTGGCTACGATGACCAACTCCGGCCTCTCCTGCGGATCGAGCAGGATATATCCGCCCCTTTCAATTTCCTTGGCGGCTGTGAGGTTGCGCACCCTCTGGGTAACCTTCTGCCGCGAGAGGACCAGAGCGGAGGGAGCCCGTCCGGTCTCCAGGGCCATTCTCCAGGCCACCTGGGTCTCCACCACGTCGCAGGGACGCCATACCCTGAGCCCGGGGATCAACCGCAGGGATGCCATGTGCTCCACCGGCTGGTGGGTGGGCCCATCCTCGCCCACGCCGATGGAGTCGTGGGTCAAAACGAAAATGCTGCGGATCCCGCTCAGGGCGGCGAGCCGGATGGCGGCACGGGCATAGTCGGAAAAGACGAGGAAGGTGCCGCAGTAGGGGATACATCCGCCGTGCAGAGCTATCCCGTTGGCCATGGCCGCCATCCCCATCTCGCGGACTCCGTAGTAGACGTAGTTCCCGTCGATGCGCCCCTCCTCCACGGGGCAGGAGCTGGAACACAGCGTGCTGTTGGAACCGCTCAGATCAGCGGAACCGCCCACAAGCTCGGGGAGCTGGGGGCCCAGCCGTTCCAGCACGGCCTGAGAGGCCTTGCGCGTGGCCAGATCCCACTCCTCGCGGACCAGCTCATCCAGATGCTCCTGAGCCGCGTTCCGGAATCCTTCGGGGAGATCGCCTTTCATGCAGCGCTTGAATTCCCTGGCCAGCTGGGGATTCTCCTGTTCGTACGCAGCGAAGCGATCCTCCCATTCCTTCTGCAGCTTTCGCCCCGTTTCCCGAGCGTCCCAGGCATCGTAAACCTCGCGGGGAATTTCGAAGGGGGGATGGTCCCAGCCCAGGTTCTTCCGGGTGGCTGCAACCTCGTCCTCACCCAGGGGGGCGCCGTGCGTCTTGTGGCTTCCGCTCATGTTGGGCGAGCCGCAGGCGATCACGGTCTTGCAGCAGATCAGGCTGGGTCTTGCCCCGTCCCGCTTGGCCTGCTCCACCGCCGCGGATACGGCCTGGGGATCTTGGCCGTCCACAGCCGGGATCACCTGCCAGCCGTAGGAGGAGAAGCGTGCAGCCACGTCCTCGTTGAACCACTGCCGCACATTGCCGTCGATGGAGATCTCGTTGTCGTCATAGAACACGATGAGCTTGCCCAGCCCCAATGTCCCCGCCAGGGAGCCCACCTCATGGGAGATGCCCTCCATGAGGCATCCGTCGCCGGCGAAAACATAGGTGTGATGATCCACAATCTTGTATTCCGGCGTATTGAAGCGTGCGGCCAAGAGCCTCTCTGCCACGGCCATTCCCGCGGCATTACCCAGTCCCTGCCCCAGTGGGCCGGTTGTGGTCTCCACGCCGGGGGTTACCCCGTATTCCGGATGACCCGGTGTCTTGGATCCCAGTTGCCGGAACCGTTTCAGCTCCTCCAGGGACAAATCATATCCTGTGAGATGGAGCAGGGAATAGAGCAGCATGGAGGCATGCCCATTGGACAGGACAAACCGGTCCCGATCCACCCAGGAGGGATCCGCGGGATTGTGTCGCAGAAAATCGCTCCAGAGCACCTGCGCTATGTCCGCCATGCCCATGGGGGCGCCGGGATGGCCGGATTCAGCCTTTTGCACCGCGTCCAGACTCAGCATCCGGAGGGCGTCTGCCATTTTCTTCCTGTCTTGCATGAGACCTCCCAGCAGCAAAAATGTGGAATTTGACTTATCGCCTTTTTGGAGTATACGTACTCATGTCCCTCGACAAGGCCCTGTCGGAGGGAACGAGGGGGGTTCCGACTCGGTGTGCGCGCAAGGGCCCGGCCCGTATACCGTGCTGCTCGGTCGGGCGAGCCAGGTAAACTCGTGCATGCCTTGGCTGAACAGTTTCTGTCAACCGCTTGGCAACACCCGGGAGCCGACTATGAGCACGAACAGGACACAGCCTATTCTCTCGCCGTCCCTTCTGTCCGCGGACTTCGGGAGACTGGATCAGGAGCTCGCCGCCCTGGAGGAGTCGGGGCTTTCCTGGGTCCATTGGGATGTCATGGACGGCGCCTTCGTGCCCAATATCACCCTGGGCGCGCCCATCGTCAAAAAGTGCCGGCCCAAGACGACGCTCTTTTTCGACGTCCACCTCATGGTGGACCGCCCGGAACGCTATCTGGACCAGTTCCTCGATGCCGGAGCCGACCTCCTCTGCATCCACGCCGAGGCCTGCACCCACCTGGAGTCCGCGCTGAGCCGCATCAGCCAGGGCGGGGCCCGGACAGCTCTCGCCCTGAACCCCCACACGCCTCTGACCTGTCTGGACTATATCCTGCCCCAGCTGGACATGGTGCTGATCATGAGCGTCAATCCCGGATTCGGAGGACAGAGCTTCATCCCCTTCAGCCTGCGCAAGATCCGGGACCTGTCAAAACGCATCCGCAGCGAGGGAACGGAGACCCTGATTCAGGTGGACGGCGGAGTATCACCGGACAACGCCGCCTCCATCGTAGCCCGCGGAGCCGACGTCCTTGTCTCCGGATCGGCCTTTTTCGCCCATCCCCCCTACAGCGAGAGGCATCAGCGCTTCCTGGACGAGGCCCTGAAGGGTCGGGAAAGCGAGGGATAGATGGGGCAACTCTGTCGGGCTGGCTCATGTCCCGGGGCACAGCCCAAGAAGGGAGCGCGGCGGACGGGCTCGGCCCGTCCGCCGCGGAGAGGAATCAGTATTCCTTGGGCAGCCCGTCCAGCTCGGCCTTGCTGAACACTGGGCCGTCCTTGCACACATAGTGCGGCCCCACGTTGCAGCGGCCGCAAATGCCGACGCCGCACTTCATGCGGTTCTCCAGGCTCATGATGATCTGATCGCTCTGCCAGCCGCACTTGTCCAGAACGGGCTGGGTGAACT
>CAYNCR010000002.1:0-33690 GCA_964395575.1 uncultured Desulfohalobiaceae bacterium | reverse complement strand
AACTTGATCATCACCGGAGGGCCGCAGACCAGGGCCATGGCGTTCTCCGGGCTCGGCGCGATCTTTTCCGCAACCTGGGGGACGAAGCCAACGTGCTTGTCCCAGCCCGGGGCCTCGTTGTCGATGGTGAGGTGGATGTTTGCGTCGCTGTTTGTCTCCCACTCCTCCAAAAGATCCTTATACAGGATCATTCCCGGTGTCCTGGCCCCGTAGACGAAGGTGATGTCCCCGTACTTGGGCCGATTGTCCGGATGCAGGAGCCAGACCATTGTGGAGCGCAGCGTGGTCACCGCGTAGCCTCCGGCGAGGATGACCACGTTCTTCCCCTCCATCTGCTCCAGGGGATAGCTAGTGCCCATGGGGCCGCGCACACCCATCACGTCGCCCTCGCTCATGCTGTGCAGCTTCGTGGTGAGCGAACCGGCCTTGCTCACGGTAAAGAGCAGGGTATCCCCCTCCGTGGGGCTCGAGGCGATCCCGATGGGGGCCTCTCCGTATCCGGGCACGCTCAGCTCCGCGAATTGCCCCGGAAGATAGCGGAAGGCTTCTGCGTCCTCCTGATAGAGGAACTCGAGCTCAAAAGTGCGCAGGCTCTTGTCCTCGGTGGCGATCTCCGCCCGTTTGATGCGGACGGGATACGGGAGATAGGGATTGTTATTGCGCATAGTCACTCGCCTTTACTCTTGTTCATTCATCCCCTGGACCACTTCGGTCACGTCGATGTTCACCGGACACCTCGTCGTGCACCGTCCGCATCCCACGCAGCCGATGACATCGAACTTGACCGGCATGTACTTGAACTTGTGCATAAAGCGCTGCCTATAGCGGTCCTTCTTGGTCCCGCGAGGGTTGTGCCCGGAGGTGTGGTAGGTGAAGAGCGAGCTCATGCAGGTGTCCCAGTTGCGCACCCGCCTGCCGTGCTCTCCCTGCGTTTCATCCTGGATGTCGAAGCAGTGACAGGTGGGGCAGACATAGGTGCAGACCCCGCAATTGAGGCAGCTCTCGTGCTCCCGGTCCCACATGGGCTTCTCGTAGAGCTCCATGACGTCGCGGGCCTCGATGTTCTCCATCTCCACCTTGCTCTGGATGGCGGCCTCGGCCTCCTCCTTCTGCCTGGCGGCCTCCTGCACCGCCTCCTCCGGGGCTTCGTCCAGAGGTGCGGCGATGGCCTCCCCCTTTTCGGTCAAGGGGCGCACAAGCAGCCGCTGACCCAGGTCAACGAGGAGGATATCCAACCCCTCTTCGTGATGGGGGCCGCTGTACACCGAGGTGCAAAAGCAGGTGGGACAGGGGGACTTGCAGGCCAGGCCCATGTACAGGGTTTTCTCCCGCTTGTCCCGCCAGTAGACATCGTTGCTCTTTTCGTCCTGGCAGTAGACCCTGTCCAGGACCCGGAAGGCCTTGGCGTCGCAGGGCCGGATGTTCAACAGGGCCTGATGCCGGGTAAGCCCCGGCTCCTCCTTCAAGATCATGCCTTCGGGGTCATCGCTGCGATTGGTGAAACGCATCATGCATTCCGTCTGGGGGAAGACATAGCGCTTGGGCGAGACCCCGGTATTGGTAAACTCCCAGATCAGATCCCGGCTGGAGTCGACAGGCGCCCATTCCACTGAGCCCTTGTTCGGCACCGGGGCGTGTACGTCGTACTCCTGGCCGAGCCTTTCCAGGAAGGTGTCCATCTCGGATTTATCCAGTATCTTGTCCTGCATAGGGCTGTCCTTGTCTGAACGGGTTCCACGCCGCCCCGCACCGCGCCCGTCGCTGCAGTGCCGGGGCCGCCTCGCTCTGCGCGCGCGAGACGCAAGGGTCTACCCCGAGGCGAAGGGCTCCGGATCGTCCGGCCGATACACGGAGAGCGGGGGCGTGCTCTCCATGTCGAGCCCGGGTGAGTAGTCGTAGAGCTCCCGGATGTCCTTTTCCAGCTTGCTGGTCAGCAGGCGCATCTTGATCCCCACCGGGCAGGCGGACTCGCAGGCTCCGCAGTCCGTGCACCTTCCGGCGCAGTGGAAGGCCCTCAGGATATGAAAGGTCTGCACATCGGTCTCTTCCACCGTCTTGCCGCACCACTGCGGCTGATTCTCGTCCACGAAGCACTGGTTGCAGTAGCACAGGGGGCAGACGTCCCGGCAGGCGTAGCACCGGATGCAGTCCTTGAACGTCTCCTCGAAGCGCCCCCACCGCTCTTCCGGCGAGAGGTTCTCCCAGGGGGCGGCCACCTTGTCGATGTTGCCGCCGCCGCTCTCCTCACCCCGCTCGCCGATGAACTCGTCGAAGATCACCGCGTTGCGATGAGTGCAGGTGTAGCAGTTATTCCGCTTGACATCGCGCACCTTGATGCGCTCGCTGAAGTCGGCCCCGTTGACGATGAGCTCCTCACCGTCCTCCTCCACGCTGTGGATGACCCGGTCCGGAAATTGGGCCTGAATCTTGCCCCGGTCAACCATTCCCGGCGAGTGGACCCCGAGCACATAGACCTGCTCTCGGGTGATCTGCTTCTCCTGGATCAGGCCCACGATATTCCGGCTCACGCAGCCCTGGGCCACAACGGCGACCCGGTCCTGCCTGCCGATAAGGAAGTTGGCCAGGTTGTTTACGCAGAACCTGGTCCAGACCAGTTGATCCGCGTCCTCGGGGGTATAGGCGAAAAAGGGCCTCTCCTGCATGGGCACGGTGCCCTTGCGATAGCCCAGGACGCAGTCCACCTGGCCCTCCTGGAGCAGCCTTTTGGCTGATTCCCGTATCTTTTGAGTGAGCTCCTGCATGCGTCCTCCCTTAACGGGCCTCCCGGGCCCCGGCCTCTTCCGCTCGAATGTCCTTGACCAGCCGCTTTGCCGGTCCCAGTGCCCGCACCGCTTCCACGACCTCCGTGGCCTTGTTCTTGAATTCTCCCGCCTCTGAGGAGGAGATCCAGGAAAAGTGCAGACGACCCGGCTCGAGACCGATGTATTCCATGAGGTTCTTGAAGACGACGAACCGCCGTCTGGCGAACAGATTGCCACTGATATAGTGGCAGTCGCCCGGGTGTCAGCCGGAGACCCACACACCGTCCACGCCCTGTCGGAAGGCCTGGAGGATGAACTTGGGATTCATGCTTCCGGTGCAGGGGATGCGGATCACCCTGAGATCCGGGGGGTACTGCATCCGGCTCACCCCCGCCAGATCGGCGGCGCCGTAGCTGCACCAGTTACACAGAAACGAGACAATCGTGGGATGCCATTCTTGCATTGCGCACCACTCCTTGGCTGCTATTACTCTCGTGGGCAGGGGGCTTTTGCTAGCACCCCCTGATTGGCGCCCTTACAACTAACCGGCCAGGGTCTTGAGCATGGAGTAGACCTGCTGTTCCTCGAATCCGCGCAGCCTGATCGCGCTGGAGCGGCAGGAGGCCATGCACAGACCGCATCCCTTGCACAGGGCCGGATTGATAGAGGCTTTGCCCGCATTGGGCCCTTCCTCGAGGAACTGCGGCGCGGAATAGGGGCAGACCTCCACGCACGTGCCGCAGCTGACGCACAGCCTGGGGTCCACCTCGGCCACCTCTCCGCTGGAGAGGATCTTCTCCTTGGCCAGGAGGGTGATGGCCCGCGAGGCGGCTGCTCTGCCCTGGGCCACGGATTCGTCGATGGGCTTGGGATAGTGGGCCAGCCCACAAAGGAAAACCCCGTCCATGGCGAATTCGCTCGGCCCGAGCTTGGCGTGGCTCTCCACGAAGAAGCCCTCGTTGTTCACCGGCAGCTTAAAGAACCGGGAGAGCTGGTCCCCTCCGTGGGGCACCACCGCGGAGGCCAGATTGACCAGGTCGGTCTCGATCTCCAGGGGGTAGCCGGTGATGTGATCCGTCACCCGGACCAGGAGCTTATCCCCTTCGGTGACCATCTGGGGCTTGCTGTCCAGATCGTAGCGGATGAAGATGACTCCCTGCTTGCGCGCCTCCTTGTACAGCGCCTCTTTCTCCCCGTAGGTGCGGATGTCCCGGTACAGGACGTATACGCTCGCCTGGGGATTGCGCCGCTTGAGCTCCAGGGCGCTCTCCATGGAGTGGGTGCAGCACAGGCGGGAACAGTAGGGCCGCTCGGGCTCGCGGGAGCCCACGCACTGGATGAACACCGCCGAGTTCAACTGCTCCAGGGAGGGATCATCCTCGATCATCATTCGATCCACTTCCTGGGAGGTCTTCACCCGGCTGTCCTCGCCGTAGAGGTACTCATTCGGCTTGTGCTCCCCGGCCCCGCTGGCGATGATGGTCACGCCGTGATCGATCTGCTGTTCGCCTTCCGGACCCTGGAGCGTCGTGGCGAAATTGCCCACGAAACCGTCCACGTTTTTCAGCCCGGAACTGAGGTGAACCGCGATGTTGTCCTCGGCTTCCACTTCCCGGATCATCCGGGCCAGATTGTCCTGGATGTCCTCGCCCTTCCAGGTCCTGAACAGATTGCGCGCCTGGCCGCCCAGGACCTCGTTTTTCTCCACAAGGTGGGTGTAATACCCCTGTCTGGCCAGGCTCAGTGCGCTGGTCATCCCGGATATGCCTCCGCCGACGACCAGAGCCTTCTGGTCGATCTGAAGCTCCATCTCCTGCAGGGGCTGTTTCAGAGCCACACTGGACACACCCATGCGGATCAGGTCCTTGGCCTTCTCCGTGGCCAGATCCGGATTGTTCTTGTGCACCCAGGAATCCTGGTTTCGGATGTTCACCATCTCGAAGAGGTATTTGTTGAGCCCCGCGCTCATGAGCGTCTCCTGAAACAGGGGCTCGTGCGTCTTGGGGGTGCAGGCGGCGACCACAACCCGGTTCAATCCCTTCTCCCGGATCAACTCGGCCATTGTGTCCTGGGTGTCCTGGGAACAGGAGAACATGTTCTCCGCGGCGTATTCCACATAGGGCATCTGGGCCGCGTAGTCGCGCACGGAGGGAACGTCCACGACCCCGGCGATGTTGGAGCCGCAGTCGCAGACAAAGACCCCGATTCGCGGCCGCTCGCCGGCCACGTCCCGCTCCTGGACCTGCTCCGGCTCGATGACCCGGGAAAACCGGGCCGGGCTCAGGGCCTCGCCCGCGGAGGCCGCGGCGGCGCTGGCGTCGATCACTGACTGGGGAATATCCTTGGGTCCCTGGAATGTGCCGCTGACGTAGATTCCCGGTCGGCTCGTCTCCACCGGGGCGAAGCTCGAGGTCTGGCAGAAGCCGCCCTCGGACAGCTCCACACCCAGGTTGCCGGCCAGCTCCTTGAGTTCCTCCGAGGTCTCCATGCCCACGGAGAGGACGACCATATCGAAGGTCTCCGTCAGAAGCTCCCCGGACTCGGTGAAGTAGCGCACCTGCAGATCGTTCGTTCCGGGGACGGGATCGATGGTGTGGATGCGGGAGCGCACGAAGCGCACCCCGTGCTTTTCCTCGGCCTCGTTGTAGTACTTCTCGAAATCCTTGCCGTAGGTGCGCATGTCCATATAGAAGATGGAGCAGTCCAGGCCGCTGCCGGCGTGCTCCTTGGCGATCACCGCCTCCTTGATGGCGTACATGCAGCAGACCGAGGAGCAATAGAAGTTATTGCAGCGATTCACGTCGCGCGATCCCACGCACTGCAGCCAGGCGATCTTGGCCGGCTCCCCGTGGTCCGAGGGCCGGACCAGATGCCCCCCTGTGGGGCCGGAGGCGGAGAGGATACGCTCAAACTCCGTAGAGGTGACCACATTGGGAAACTGCCCGTAGCCGTAGACGTCCAGGCCCTTGGGGTCATACGGGGAAAAGCCGGAAGCCAGGACCAGGGAGCCCACGTCGAAGGAGCGGGTCTGCGGCTCCTGGGCGTGAGTCTCCAGGGTCACCGCCTGGGGGCCGCAGGCATTCACGCACTCGAAGCACTCGCAGCAGTAGCCGCAGTTGAGGCAGCGGTCCGCCTCATTGCGGCCGGATTCGTCATTCAAGCCCAGCTCCACCTCCTTGAAGGTGCAGGTCCGCTCCTCAAGGGGAAGCTCGGGCATGTCCACGCGCCTGCGCACCGGCTCGTCCTCGGGAATGGGCCGGTAATCGGCCTCCTCCGAGGGCTGCTCCAGAGGCTCACGCCCCTGGCTCATATCGCGTCCGTCCATATAGCGCAGGATGGATTCGGCTGCCTCGCGGCCCTGGGCCACCGCGCCGATGGCCACCCAGGGCCCGGTCTGCAGGTCGCCGCCGGCGAAGACCCCGGGGCGGCCCGTCTCGTAGGTGATGGAATCCACCTCGGTGGTGGCCCAGCGGGTGAACTCCATTCCCTCTTCGTCCTCGATGGGGCTGATGTCCGGCCGCTGACCGATGGCCGGAAAAATCTGATCCACGTCGAGCTCGAATTCGCTTCCCGGTACAGGCACCGGACGCCGTCTGCCGGAGGAGTCGGCCTCGCCCAGCTCCATCTCGATGAGCCGGATGCCGGAGACCTCCCCGTCCCGGTCCAGGATCTGTTGCGGGGTGCAGAGATAGGCGATGCGGATGCCCTCGCACTCCGCGGCCTCAATCTCCTCCCGCAGGGCGGGCATCTCTGTTCGGGTGCGCCGATAGACGATGGTGACCTCTTCGGCGCCCATGCGCAGAGCGCTGCGGGCCACGTCCACGGCCACGTTCCCGCCGCCGACGACGGCCACCTTCCGCCCCACCCGGGACGAGCCCGAGAGGTTGACTTCCCGCAGGAAGTCCACGCCCTGGCGCACGCCGCTGGCCTTTTCCCCGGGGACGCCGAGCTCCATGCCCTTGTGGGCGCCCAGGGCCAGATAGACCGCGCTGTAGCCCTCCTCGAAGAGCCCGTCGATGCTCACGTCGCGACCCAGTGCGGTATTGGTCCGGATCTCCGCCCCCATGTTGGTGACCACCTCGATCTCCTGGTCCAGGATCTCGCGAGGCAGTCTGTGGGCGGGGATGCCCGCCCGAAGCATGCCGCCTGCTTGGGGCAGGGCCTCGTAGATGGTGGAGCGGATCCCGGAACGGGCCAAATGGTACGCTGCGGACAGCCCGGCGGGCCCGGAGCCGATAATGGCCACGCGCTCCTTTCGCTCGGGCTCACAGGGTATCTGCACCTGGCGTGCATCAAACTGATCCGCGGCCAGGCGCTTCAGGTTGCGGATGGACACGGGCTCGTCCACTTCGCAGCGGCGGCAGGCGTCCTCGCAGCCGCGGGGGCAGACGCGGCCCAGGATACCGGGAAGCGGGAGATCGTCCATAATGATCTCCAGGGCCCGCTCATATTTGCCGTGCCGGACCATCTGGGTATAGGCCTGGACGTTGAGCCCTGCGGGGCAGGTCTTGCGACAGGGGGCCGACTCCGATTTCTCAATGGCATAGGCCCCGGGAACCGTCTGGGCGAATTTCTTGAAGGTGGCCTTGCGTCGGGACATGCCCTGATCGAACTCATTGGGCAGATCCACGGGGCAGACGCCCTCGCAGTCTCCGCAGGCGGTACATTTGGAGATATCAATAAACCGGGGCTCCTGGTGCACCTGCACCTGGAAGTTCCCCTGCTCGCCCTCGACGTTCTCCACATTGGCGTAGGTAACGATCTCGATATTGGGGTGCCGGCCGAACTCGACCAGTTTGGGGGAGATAATTCACATGGCGCAGTCGTTTGTGGGAAAGGTCTTGTCCAGCTCCGCCATGACTCCGCCGACACCGCTCGTCTTCTCCACGAGATAGACGTAGTATCCCGAATTCGCCAGATCCAGAGCGGATTGCATTCCAGCGATTCCGCCCCCCACAACCATGACCGAGCCATTTATCTGGTGCGCTGGGGTCCTGGTGGTCATACCTGCTCCTTGCCTGCTTTATAGTTCAGCCCGAACCGAAGGGGACGTCGGGCCTCATCCTGGCCTCTTTCCGAGGGCAGTGAGCCGGAACATAAAAAAGCGCCGCCCGCCTGCCCGCACACGCGGAATCCGCGAGCGGAGCCCTTTTCATTCGCAAAAAGCATTCAAGCGTAGATGAACCCAACAAGGGGCTCTTTGCCATGCTTGTTTCACTCCTTTTGAAAGCCCCTTCGGTGAAGAGTCTCTAGTTTGGGAATTTCTAATCCAATCCCACACCTCTGTCAACAGAGGGGCCTGATATGTACGACTGCCCCTGCGTCCCCAAGGCTCCAGGCACAGGAATCACTTTGTTGGATTCCGCGACAGTGCTGGGGCAAAAAACCACACCAGCACAGTTCGGCCCCTCTAAGCGGGCTGCCGCATCTCCAGAAAAAATTGTCCACCACCTTGTTGTCTTTTACCACATCAACCGCTTTCTTTCTCCAACCCCCGTCGCGAAGCTCTTTTTCACAATCCGTATTTCGCGGGGCAATAAAGGAATATGGGCCGAATGTGTGCTCCTGGCACAGGCTTTGCTCAATAGAAAGGGACATCCAATAAAACCGCATGGGACAACCAAGCAAGGAGAAGAGCCATGACACAGAAATCGCAGCAAAACGAATGGCCGGGATACGGATCCTCTTACGCCCGTGACAGCGCTGGATACAGAGCGAGGGGAGACGGTCTGGAAGCCGTTCTGGGCGGACAGGTCTGGCGGGTGAAGCCGGACGAGGAGCCCAAGCCCCAGAATCCCTGCCTCTGGATGCAGGCAGGTGTGGTCAAATTCAAGACCTGCAACAACTACTACGACTGCACCACCTGCAAATACGACCACGGCATGCGCAAAAAGGTGGCCCAGGGCAAGCAGCTCAGCTGGCAGGACGCCATGCGGAGGAGGCCCGAGCTTGAGCGCGTCTGCAGACACACCCTGACCCAGCGGATCGGACACCGCTTGTGCGCCTACGACTATCAGTGCGCCAGTTGCGACTTCGATCAATACTTCGAGGATTACCTGGCCCCGCAAACTCCTGGTCTACCCCCGGAAATCCATGAGGTGCGCGGTTTCGAGATCCCGGTGGGGTACTATTTCCATCAGGGCCACACCTGGGCCCGCATTGAGAGTGGGGGCTACATCCGTATCGGGATGGACGACTTCGCCCTCAAGGTCTTGGGCCGCATGGACCGTTTCGAAATGCCGCTTCTGGGCAACGAGCTGGACCAGGACCGGCCCGGGTGGGATATCCAGCGCCAAAACAACAAAGCTGAGGTCCTCTCCCCGGTGGGCGGAATCATCTGCGAGGTCAACACCGCCCTTCTCGAGGATCCCGTCCGCGCCAACAGTGGTCCCTATGGCGAGGGGTGGATCTTCCTGGTTCGGCACCCCAATCTGAAGAAGGCCATGGAAAATCTCATGAGCGACACCGAGGGCCTGGAGTGGACCAAGCAGGAAGTGAGCACCCTGGAATCCATGGTGGAGGAAGTGGCCGGCCCCATGGCCGCGGACGGCGGTGTGTTCGGCGAGGACGTATACGGCAACCTTCCCGATCTGAACTGGAACCGCCTGAGCCGGACCTTCCTGCACAGGAAGTAGGCCCCGGGGACAAAAAGGCGCGGGACAGCCACCGCGCAAATGCCCGGCAGCCGGAGAGGCCTGTCCCCTTCCACGGCAACGAAATGGGACAGGCCGGACCGGAAACAAGGAAGGAGGCCCGGCATGAGCCGTTCACTGCAAAGCGAAAGAAACGCGGCCAAACCCTGCATCTGGATGCAGGCGGGAGTGATCCGCTATAAGAGCTGCCCGCGCGAGTACCAGTGCCTGATATGTCCCTACGACAGGGCCCTGCGACGTGCTGCGGACGAGGGCCGCCTGCCGCACTGGAAGGACAGGATGCGGAAACTGCCCAGCGACAAGAGGCCCTGTGTCCATTCCATGAAGGGGGAAATGGAATTCAAGGCCTGCTCCGAGGATTACAACTGCCCCAGCTGTGGCTTTGACCACTACTTCGAGGCCCTGTACAGGGTGAACGCCTCGATCAATCCAGTGGACTTCCTGGACGTGAAGGGGTTTTCCCTGCCCCACGGGTACTATCTCTACCCGGGGCACATGTGGCTCAAGCTCGAGGAGGACGCCACGGTCCGCATCGGGCTGGACGACTTCATTCTCAGGGTTCTCGGTCCCCTGGAGGGGATCGAGGCGCCATTGACCGGGGAAACCCTGAGCCGGAATACGCCCCGGATAGCCATCAGGCGCGGCGAGCACGTCGCCTGGGCCATATCTCCTGTCAGCGGCGTGGTCACCGACATCAACCCCCTGGTGCGTGAATCGGGCCTGGATTCATCCACAGGGGCCTACACCTGGGGCTGGATCGCCAGAATCCACTGCAAGAACCTGCGGCAGGAGCTGGGATCCGCAATGCTGGGCGGGGAAGCCACGCAGTTTATGGAGGGTGAAGCAAAAGCCCTCTTCTCCAGGATCGAGGAAACCGAAGGCCCTCTGGCCGCGGACGGCGGCGACCTGGCCCAGGATCTCTGCGGCAATCTGCCCCATCTGGACTGGAATGAGCTGGCCCGAAGCTTCCTCCGTTCCTGAGTGCGTGGTGAGTGTGTGAGTGATTGGTGAAAGGAATGAGTGTGAAGCAATGAGTTGAAAGCACGCAGAACCCTAAATAGTGCCTGACCGAAAATCGTGATTGGACGTAAACTTGCCCAGATACGAGAAGCAAGAAATTTTGAAACCGCAGTGTATATTAATACATGAGGATTTCAAAATCTTGCAGCGACGAAGTAGATGGGTGAGTTTTCGTCCAATCACTAAATATAGGACGTCGTGGGCTGGGTGCGGGGCAGGGTCACCGTAAAGCGCGTCCCCCTGCCCTCTTCGGAGTCCACGTGGATGGTCCCGCAGTGGGACTGGACGATGCCGTAGGCCACGGATAGCCCCAATCCCACTCCTCTCCCCCGATTCTTGGTGGAAAAGAAGGGCTCGAAGAGCTGGGATTGCCTGTTCTCCGGAATACCGGGGCCGGTGTCGCCCACGCGGACCCATACGGTGTGCTCTCCGTAGGCAGTGCTCAGGCTGAGCTCCTTGGTCTCGCATCCCTCCATTGCCTCCACCGCATTGGTGATCAGGTTCATAAAGACCTGCTTGAGCTGTTCCCCATCGGCCACAACACGGGGCAAGTCCTCCGCGAAGTCCCTGTTCACCTGTATCTCATTGAGACGCAGCATATTGGCGTTCAGAAAGAGCACGTCCTCCAGGAGACCGTTCAGGTCCAGCTGGCCAAACTCGCCCTGGGACTCCCGGGAAAAGGCCAGAAGGTTGGTGGTGATGCTGCTGATGCGCCGGGTCTCCTGCTCCATCATTTCCACATAGCGGGTGAACTGGGCTGTCGTCTTTTCGTCTACCGGCCCCTCCCGGGTAATCCGCTTGATTAAAAGCAGCAGGTTCAGGATTCCGGCCAGGGGATTGTTGATCTCGTGCACCACCGCCGCGGAGAGCTTGCCCAGCGAGGCCATCTTGTCCTGATGCTGGATCTCGATGTTGCGTTTTTGCAGCTCTTTGGTCCGCTCCTCCAGGAGCTCTTCCAGGCGCCTATTGATCTCCTCGTCTTCCCGGGCCAACCGGGTGACGTCCCGGCTGATCTCCACCAGTCGGTTCACCGATCCGTCCTCCTCCACCAGGGGGTAGAGGCTCACCTCGATGTAGACGACGCTGCCCTCCCGGTTCACCCGCGGGACCACCCTTTGCACCGATTTGCCTGTAGCGAGAACCTCGTCCACGGGACAGAGCATGTGCCCGTCGCACTTGTAGTTCCGGTCCTGCAGGACCTGATAGCACTTGTGGTTGATCACCTCCTCGCGGGTGTACCCCATGCTGTCCAGAAAGGCCTGATTGGCTTCCACGATGCACATGTCCGGATTGAGCACCAGGATGGAATCCTGGATCCCGTTCAGGACGGTCTCGATCTCCCGGTTTCTCTGCTCCAGGAGCTCGATCTGCTGATTCAAGGAATCCCAGAAGAGCTTGAAGGTGTGGTAGGCAAGGATCCTGATGTGAGGGGGCTTGGTTAAACGGATTTCCTCGAAGAGTCCCGGATCGGGATCGAGAACAATGATCAGCCCGATTTCGTGCTCCGGCTGGAACAGGGCCCTGTAGTCGCTGAAAACAGAGCGCCCCTGTTCCCTGGCCTTGACCTTGCCCGCAGCGTTCTCCTCCGGATCCACCACTGCTACAATGCGCGCCCTGACCTCTTCCCGGCTGGAAACGAGCACTGTCTTGTCCAGGACTTCAGCGGCAAAGTCGCCTCCCCCCACGAGGGCTATGTTCATCCGCTCCGCATTGGCAAAGTGAACGGGTTCCATATTGCTCCAATCTCAAGGTCGGTTGCGGATTCGCTTGAATACATTCCCTGAAAAGGACCTTTTTCCGGTTTCCGGTAAACCGGTGGCAGTGACTGGTGTTTGCTTATCTGGTTTCTGGCCTGCCCATCGCCTCCAGAGCAAATCCTTCTGCATTTTCCCCCACTCTATAAGCAATAGGCCGAAACGTCACGCGGATTCTCGCAAAATACGGCCGGCTCGAAAGCTGTGGCTCAGGGGGTGGGTCTTCGGTTTTCCGGTGGTGACTCCGGATGAACGGTCGGGCCAGCCCCCGGCTCAGGGAAGCGCCAAGCCCGTTCGGGGAGGAGGATGGGCTCGCAAAAGGCAGCGGGAGATGGGGAACGGAATCTGCGGCAGAGAGGCGCCGGGGCTAAAAAAACCCCGACGCCTCAAGGCTTCTTCTAGGACACGAAGTCCGGATCGATGTTGAGCATGGCCGCATAGGAGCCGGCAACCGTGATCACATCCCGATAGCCGAGATGCTGCAGATACCGCTGCACCTCGAAGGAGGTCGTGCCGGTGTTGCAGAAAACGTAGAGCGGCTTGTCCCCTGGAATCTCCTCCTGCCGACGGGGAACCTGGCTCAAAGGAATGTTGATCCAGCGCGGGCCGTATTTCTCCACGCAGGGAGCGGCCATGGCCTCGCTGCGCGGATCGAGCACGTTGCAGTCCGTGCTGTGGAAGAGCTCCTCGAACTCCTGGGGCTCCACGGAGACGTTGATGCCGTCGATGACGTTCTGCGCCGTGTTTCCGGCCACATTGACGATATCCACAGCCGGGGAGAAGGGCGGCGCATAGCACACCTCCAGATTGGACACCTCTGAAAGATCCGCCTTGGACCCGATAAGCGGGGCCAGGGCATCCACCCGCGCCTTGACCGCGTCCAGCTTGGGCCCGAAGGCCTCGGCGCCCAGCACTCTCCGCGTGCGCGCGTCGGCAACGAGCTTCATGAACATCAGCTCGGAATCCGGGTAGAAGTGGGCCCGATCCGGCTGGATCACAAAGGCGGTCACCGGGGAGAATCCCGCCTGCCGGGCCTGCTCGAAGGTAAGCCCTGCCCGGGCCATCCCCCTGTCGAAGACCTTGACACAGAAATTGCTCACCACTCCGGGAAAAGAATCCCGCATCCCGGAGAGATTGTTCGCGATCACACGGCCCTGGCGATTGGCCAGCGAACCCAGGGGCAGAAGCATGGAGTCCCCGCTGACCAGGTTGTGCTGTTCCACGCAGTCCCCGCCGGCGTAGATGTCCGGATCCGAAGTCTGCAGACGCTTGTTGACCGCGATCCCTCCGTTGGGGCCCAGGCTCAGGTCCGCTTCCTTGGCCAGGCCGGTATTGGGACGCACACCAACGCAGAAGATCACCGCCTGGCACGGGATCCGTCCCTGGGAAGTCTCCACGGCCCGGACCCCGCTGTCCGCGTCCCCTTCGATTTGCTTCACTTGGGTGCCGGTGTACACGGACACATCGTTATCCCGGAGTTGTTTCTCCAGCATGCGGGCCATCACCGGGGAAGCCGCCGCGGGCAGGACCTGGTCCATCATTTCCACAAGGGTGGTTTCCACGCCCCAGAGATCGGTCAGGGCCTCGGCCATCTCCATTCCGATGGCGCCTCCGCCGACGACGACAGCGGACTCCAGCCCGGAGGTGAGCATGCCCTGGATGCGCTCGGCGTCGTCCAGGTTGGACACCACGGAGACACCGGGCAGATCGGCTCCGGGCAGTGGTGGAAACACAGGTGAGGAGCCGGTGGCCAGGACCAGCTTATCGTACCCGAGGCTCTCTTCGGTCCCGTCGTCCACATCCCTGTAGCGGATCGCTTTATTGCTCCGGTCTATGGAGAGGACCTCCTTGCCGGTCCGGGCCTCGAAATGCTTCACGTCCCGGAAGTAGGCCTCGTCCCGGACCATGTGGTACATGGTCTTGCGCAATTCCTCGATTTCAGAGACATCCCCGCCCACGTAGTAGGGAATGCCGCAGCCCCCGTAGGATATCCTGCGCACCTTATCCAGCAGGATGACCTCCGCATCCGGATCGCTTCGCTTGAGCCTGGAGGCCACCTTGGGCCCCAGGGCCACTCCGCCGACGACCACGACTCGATTGGCCATAGCCTCCTCCTTCCAGGTCTTGAGCAAAAAAAAGCCGCCCACTCGGGCGGCTTGTGCATGCGTTTGCCTCTTAGGCCTCGCCTTGATCCGGCATGTTGACCTCTTTCAGATCCTCGCCCAGGTATTCCCGTTCGTTCTCTCCGAGGACTCCCATGGAGAGGCAGATCAGGGTCCAGAGGTGGAGCACGGGAAATCCCCCTCCGAAGTGCTCGCTCAGATCGTGGATCTGGGAATGGCAGTTGTGGCAGGGAGTGATGCAGTAGTCTGCCCCGGTGGCCATGATCTGGTCGAACTTGGTCTTGCCGTAGGCCCGCCTGTCCTCGGCGAATCCGGTAGCCTGCAGAAAGCCGCCGCCACCGCCGCAACAGAAGTTGTTGGATCGATTGGGCTGCATCTCTACGAAGTTCTCCTCGCCCACAACGGACTTGGTCACGTAGCGCAGCTCCTCGGCCACGTCGTCGCCGAAGCTCTTGCGCACCAGTTGACAGGGGTCCTGAACAGTGAACTTGATCTTGAGATCGTCGTTCCAGCTGGGATCCACCGGAAGCCTCCCCTCGCGGATCCACTGGGCGTAGAGGTAGATGAGGCTTTGAATCTGGAAGTTGTGCTCGATGCCGAACTTGCGCAGTCCTTCCTGGACTGCATAAAGCTCGTGGCCTCACTCCGTGTTGAGCCAGTATTTGGCTTTCAGGCCGTCCACGGCCTGGACCTTGTTTCGAACGATCTTCTCCCAGTTTTCGCTGTCGGAGAGGAACATGCAGTAGTTTTCCGCGGCCCATCCGGCTGTGCCATAGGTCCAGTCCGCGCCGGCCATGTGCATGATCTTCCACAAAGGCACCATCTCGTCCGGCTCGGTAACCGGCTCGCGGGAGTTCTGGTTCAAAAAGAGCTCCGCCCCTTCCTTGTTGATGGGGACCTCCATATCCTTGAAGCGGGGCTGATTCTCCCGGACCTCCTCCAGGACGTCCTCCACCACGAACTTGAAGTCCTCCGAGCCCGCGCCCATGGCGCTGTTGCCCTCATTCTGTACCGCGGCGTCGCAGGAGCCCCGAATCCCCTTAGGCCGTTCCTCGCGGGGCCATCTGGCGCGAGCGTTGTACACCAGGCGCGGGATGTCGATGCTCATGGGGCAGGCATGCACGCAGCGACGACACTGGGTGCAGCACCAGACCCAGGGGTGCTTGGTCACTTCCTCGTCCAGGCCCAGCGCGGCCATGCGCAGGAACTTGCGCGGATCCATGCCCTCGATGCCCGACGCCGGACATCCGGACGAACAGGCACCGCAGGTAAGGCACAGATTCAGATTGCCCCCTTCGGGCAGGGCCTTCATCACCTCTTCCATAAAGGTGGACTCATGCGGCCCCCCTTCCAATCTTATAGCGGCTTCAGCCATGTTCTCCTCCTTTCCTGTCCCTTGATGGGATAATTATTTGCCGGGTCAACAGGAGTTGCCGCGTCTGCAAAGCCCTTCGGCTCGGCGAGGCGCACCTCCTGTCGCCATTTTTCTCCGTCAGCCCCGAAGCAGGACGTTTTGCCCGCTATTGCGGGATAGGTTTTTTGTCCTTGGACGTTCCCGGCGACCGAGAAGAGAAAATCCGTCTGATACTATTAATCCCCACCCCCCTTTTTGTCAATTCATGGAGCCTGTTTTCGCGCTTCCTTGAAGCCTTGTTTCTGAGCAGGGCTCGACTGGTGCCTATTCGTTC
The DNA here is from genome assembly GCA_964395575.1 of uncultured Desulfohalobiaceae bacterium. GTDB lineage: Bacteria > Desulfobacterota > Desulfovibrionia > Desulfovibrionales > Desulfothermaceae > JAIPDU01. Next base: position 17,690 of record CAYNCR010000002.1, on the reverse strand, counting down.
AAGTGCATCCGTATCACCTCAAAATAGACAGGCGCGGAACGACGCTTGAGCCGCAAGAGCCGATCCCGGGATACCCGACCCACTCCCATAGTTGCGCGTACTCAGCCTCCCTCGTTTTTCCGGAGAGTCTTGACAAGCCCTTGGGCCTCTACTATTTCTCAATGAATGAATATTCATTCATGCCTTTTAGAACTTACCGAACGGTAAGTTTGCCAATCCGCCAAAAATACGGAGGTACGCCATGCAACGCATCAAACGGGCAGGAGTACTCGGCGCCGGGGTGATGGGGGCTACCATCGCCGCCCACATGGCCAACGCCGGGCTGGAGGTGGTCCTTCTGGACATTGTCCCCAAGGAGCTCAGCGACGAGGAGAAGGAAAGGGGCCTGACCCTGGAAAGCCCCCAGGTGCGTAATCGCATCGCCAGACAGGGGCTTGAGTCCCTATATAAAACCAAGCCGGCCCCCTTCCTGCAGAACGACTATGCCCGCCTCATCCAAGTGGGCAACTTCGAGGACGACATGGACAAATTGGGGGACTGCGACTGGGTCATCGAGGTCGTGGTGGAGAACATGGACATCAAGAAGAAGATCCTGCCCAATGTGGCCTCCCACCTCAAGGAGGGAGCGGTGCTCTCCTCCAACACCAGCGGCCTGTCCATCAACGAGATGGCCACTGCCCTGCCCCAGGAGGTGCGGCGGAACTTCATGGTCACCCACTTCTTCAATCCCCCCCGCTACATGCGGCTCATGGAGATCGTGGGCTGCAGCGAGGCCGATCCGGCTGTGGTCCGCAACATGGCCGATTTTCTCAACAAGCGGCTGGGCAAGGGTATCGTCTACTGCAAGGACACTCCCAACTTCGTGGGCAACCGCATCGGGGTCTACTCCATCGCCAAGTCCTTCCAGCACATGGTGGATCTGGGCATGAGCGTGGAGGAGGTTGACACCGTGGCCGGCAAGCCCACCGGCCGGCCCAAAACGGCCGCCTTCAAGACCACGGACCTCGTCGGTCTGGACACCATGGCCCACGTGGCCAAGAACTCCTACGACAACCTCCCCCATGACGAGGAACGCGGGGCCTTCCTCCTGCCGGACTGGGTGGACACCATGCTGGCCAACAACCAGCTCGGGGACAAGACCAAGCAGGGCTTTTACAAGAAGCAGAAGACCTCCGAAGGGGAACAGCGCTACTACTGGGACTACGAGGCGGGCGAGTACAAGCCCGTACAGAAGCCCAAGTTCGACTCCCTCAAGCTGGCCAAGATGGCCAAGACCACCGGGGAGAGCCTCAAGGCGGTGATCCAGGGCGAGGACAAGGCCGCGGAGTTCGCCTGGCGCAACCTGCGGGACACCCTGCTCTATGCCTACAAGCGCATCCCCGAGATCGCCGACGACATCGTCAACATCGACAATGCCATGCGCTGGGGCTTCAACTGGGAGCTGGGCCCCTTCGAGATGTTCGACGCCATCGGGGTGGACTCTTTCGTACAGCGCGCTGAAAAGGACGGCATTGCGGTTCCCGCCGAGCTCAAGAAAGTCGAGACCTTCTACAAGGTGGATGGGGGCACCCGCTACTACTTGGATGTATTGAACAATGTTTTCCGCGAGGTGCCCACCAAGCCGGAACAGATCGACCTGAACCTGGTCCGCAAGGCCGGCGGCGTGGTGGAGGAAGGGGAGAATTCCTCAATACTCGACCTGGGCGACGGCGTTCTCTGCCTGGAGTTCCACGCCCCGCAGAACGCCATCAGCGACGACATGCTGGACATGACCATGCGCTGCGTGGAGCGGGCCGAGCGGGAAGCCCAGGCCATCGTGGTGGGGAACCAGGGCGAGCGCTTCTCCGTGGGCGCCAACCTCTTCCTCCTCGCGGCCGGTGTCCAAGAGGGTCAGTGGGGCCAGATCGACCAGACCATCAACAAGTTCCAGCAGGCCACCCTGGCCCTGAAGTACGCCCAGGTCCCGGTGGTTGCCGCTCCCTTCTGGATGGCCCTGGGCGGAGGCTGTGAGTTCTGCCTGCACAGCGACGCCGTGAACGCCTACATGGAGACCTACATGGGCCTCGTGGAGATGGGCGCCGGGCTGCTTCCCGCGGGCGGCGGGGTCAAGGAGCTCTGCGTCCGGGCCGTGGAAATGGAGGAGACCTACGGGGTCAGCTCCCAGGACCTGTTGTTCAAGTTCTTCCAGAACATCGGCCAGGCCAAGGTCTCCCAGGGCGCTGACGACGCCTTCAACCTGGGCTACATGCGCACCGGCGACTCCGTGACCTTCGACATCGACAGCCTGCTTGGCGACGCCAAGCAGAAGGCCCTGGCCCTGGCCGCCAACTACCGGCCCAGGCACCCCAGGCCCATCAAGGCCCCGGGCCGCGATGTGGCCGCGAGCATCAAGAGCCAGCTCTGGAACATGAAGGAAGGCAACTTCATCACCGAATACGAATACGAGATGGGCAGCGAGGTCGCGCATGCCCTCTGCGGCGGTGACGTGGACCCCGGCACCCCGATCACCGAGCAGTACCTCCTGGACCTGGAGCGGGACGGCTTCATCCGGCTCTGCAAGAACCAGAAGACGCAGGAGCGCATCGAGCACATCCTCAAGACGAACAAGCCCCTGCGCAACTGATCCCGGACCGGTGATCGGCCGGGATAGGATTCCGAGAGCCCCTGAGCTGGCGGCGTATTCAAAAGCGTGCCAGGGGCTCATTCGCCAAACAAAGCAACGCGGATAAAATCAGGGAGGTTTCCCATGCGTAACGCCTATATCCTCAAAGCAGTACGAACGCCCGGATGCCGGGCAAAACGGGGCAAATTCGCCAATGTGCGCCCCGACGATCTCGCCTCCATAGCCCTGAAGGACCTGCTCGAACGTACCGGTGTCGAGCCGGGGCACGTCCAGGACGTTATTCTGGGCTGCTCCTTTCCCGAAGGAGAACAGGGCATGAACGTGGGCCGCATGGCGGCCCTGGGCGCCGGGCTCCCCTATGAGGTCCCGGGCCAGACCGTGAACCGCTTCTGCTCCTCCGGCCTTCAGTCCATCTCCATGGCCGCGGAGCGGATCATGGCCGGATTCGCGGACTGCATTGTCGCAGGCGGGACCGAGTCCATGACCAAGATCCCCATGGGCGGAAAGAACTACTCCGCCAATCCCGACCTCGTGGGCTGGTGGCCCGGGGCATACGCCAACATGGGGATCACCGCCGAAAAAGTGGCTGACAAGTACGCCATTCCTCGGGAACGCCAGGACGAATTCGGACTGCAGAGCAATCAGCGGGCCCTGCAGGCCATTGAGCAGGGCAAGTTCAAGGAGGAGATCGTTCCGGTCAACGTGGATCGGTCTCAGGTGAAGCAGAACAAGCTGGAAAAGACCACTGAGCTCGTGGACATCGACGACGGGCCCAGGGCTACCAGCAAGGAGAAGCTGGCCAAGCTCAAGACCCCCTTCAAGCAGGACGGCTCGGTTACCGCGGGCAACTCCTCCCAGATGACCGACGGTGCCGCTGTGACCATGGTGGTCTCCGAGGACTTCGTGAAGAAGCTGGGCCAGGACCCCATGGCCCGCTTTGTGGGCTACGACGTGCAGGGCGTGCCCCCCGAGCTCATGGGCATCGGCCCTTCCAAGGCCATCCCTGGCGTGCTGGACAAGTGCGGGCTCTCCGTGAATGATATCGGCTTGGTGGAGCTCAACGAGGCCTTCGCCTCCCAGGCCCTGTACTGCATGGATACCGTGGGCCTGTCCCAGGACATGGTTAACGTCAACGGCGGGGCCATCGCCCTGGGGCATCCGCTTGGCTGCACCGGGGCCAAGCTGACCACCACCCTGCTGCACGAGATGCATCGCAGCGACGTGCGGTACGGGGTCGTCTCCATGTGCATCGGCGGCGGCATGGGCGCCGCCGGGGTCATGGAAAAGGTCTAGCCGCGAGGCTGCCCCAGGAATGTATCAGGGCCGACGGGGTATTCTCCGCCGGCCCTTTTTCATAGAGGACAGAACCATGAAAACGGACAGCTTGGAAGCTCTTCGGAGACGCGTTCCCTTCCTGGATCAGATCAAGGGCTTTCTGGCTCCCGAGGAGGGCGAGGCCCTGTACAGGGCGGGGTACGAATGTGCTGAACTAGGCCTTCCCTGTCTGGAAATCGGCGGGTACTGCGGCCTGTCCACGGTTTACCTGGGCCTGGGTGTGCGGGATGCCGGCGGGATCCTCTTCTCCGTCGACCATCACGGCGGCTCCGAGGAGCACCAGCCCGGAGAGGGCTTCCACGATCCGGATCTCTTTGATCCCCGCAAGGAGCGCATGGACTCCTTTCCGGAGTTCGAGCGCACCCTGGATCGGGCCGGGCTCCGGGACACGGTCGTGCCCGTCGTCGCCCGCTCCCGGTTGGTCGCCCGCATGTGGGCCACTCCCCTGTCCCTCGTCCTCATCGACGGCGGGCACAGCCCCGAGGCCGCCTGGTCCGACTACCGCGGATTCACCCCCCATATTGTCCCCGGAGGCATGCTGGCGGTGCACGACGTCTTCCTCGACGCCGAACAGGGCGGACAGGCCCCGCGCGAAGTCCGCGACGCCGCCCTGGCTTCCGGGCACTTCCGCTCGGAGACACTGGTCACCTCACTGGCCCTGCTTCGCCGCATTCGTCCCTGAGCCCTTCCGCTCGATCCTCCTTCAGCCCCGGCTCGGACAGGGGAACATCCGTAAAGAGCCCCGCCGCCGGCGTGGCGCGGAACAGGGCGTCCGCTGCCAGCAGCACCGCTGCGGCGGTCCAGGTGGGGCGCTCCCTGGGCCAGTAGCGATCCAGCTCCCGCTGGTATCCGATCCAATAGCCGCTCTCGCAGCGGTGCTGCTGCAGCCAGCCGAAGAGACGCGCCGCCCGGGAGGTGGCACCGAGACCCAACAGACTCAGCACGAGCTCGCAGGACTCCGCCACGGTGATCCAGGGCTCGTCGCGCACGCAGCGGCATCCCTGTCCCGGCTCGACAAAGGCGGACCACCTCCGCATGAGGCGCCGCCGGGCCCGATCCCCGGAATACACCCCGGACAGGACCGGGTAGAACCAGTCCATGGCGTAGCGCTCCTTGGCCGGCCAGGTCCGATCGAAGCGGTCGCTCCTGTTCCGGATGGCCCGGCCCAGGCGGAGCCTCGCCTCGGCCCAGTCCGGCCGGCAATGGCCCAGCACCCCCGCGATGCCCAAACCGCACTCCAGGCTCTTGTACACGCTGCTGTTGCCCGTAACCAGTGCGTCGGGATATTTCCCGCCGCAGGGGAGGCCGGCCCAGGCAACCTCCCCGTGATCCGTCTGCAGATCGCAGGCGAAGTCCAATCCCTTTTGCACCGCGGGCCACATCCGGGCCAGGAACCACCAATCCCCGCTCACCAGATAGTAGTGCCACAGCCCAGTGGCGAGGTAGGCGCTGTGATGGGCCTCCTTCCGGCTCTGGTCCACTGGGGCGCTATCCGCGTACGCCGGCCAGAAGCCGCCGTCCGGGAGCTGATGCCTGGCGCACCAGAGGTAGGCCCGCCTGGCCCGGCGCGTGTATCCCGCTACAGCCAGTCCCATGGCGGACTCGATATGGTCCCAGGGGTCGAGAATCCCGCCTTCGTACCAGGGCACGGCACCGGACGGCAGCTGGACCGAGGCGATGTATTCCCCGGTCCTGGCAAAATAGTTCGCCGGGAAGAAATGAGGTGAAAGGACGAGATGACTCACTGTACCTCCCATCTACGAAGTAGAGATTCCATTTCGGGTGAAGTAGAACACCACGCTCTTGCCCAGAAAGGGATTGAGCAGCTTCTCCAGCCAGCGTGTGCTGCGCGGAGCGGACAAAAGATCCCAGAGCAGCAGCTTGTGATACAGGCGCACCGGGGGCCAGGACTCCCGCCTGCTCCAGCGCAGGCATTTGAGCCACCAGTAGGGGGTGTGCAGGCCGTGGGCATAGTGTCCGCCCTGCGGGTCGAACCCGAGCGCGGCCACTTCGTCCCGGAGCTTGCAGGCCCGGAAAATGCGCACGTGTCCCCCCGGCTCGGTGCGATATCCCCGGCTCAGCAACCAGCAGACCCGTTCCGGACCATACCTGGGCACGCTTAGGGCCAGTCTCCCGCCGGGACGCAAAACCCGACGGATTTCCCGCAGGGCCGCCCCATAGTCCGCCAAGTGCTCCAGCACCTCGCTGCAGATCACCGCGTCCAGGCTCCCAGACTCAAAGGGCAGGTCCCGGCATTCCCCGCGCATCACCAGCCAGCGCGAGGGGGGATTCGAACCGGCCGGAAAGTAGGTGCCGCAGCCGCTATGGGCCTGCTGCAGGGCCCGGCTGTCCCGGTCCAGCCCGTAGACCCTGAGGTCCGAGTGGGTATGCAGGGCGTGGATGTGCCGGCCCTGCCCACAGCCCATGTCCAGGACTGCATGCCCCGGCTTCAGGTCCAGCCCATCCGGGTCCACTGTACGCATGATGCCTACTCCCCGTGCGTTGAGACAGTCTCCGCGAGCAAGCCGCGATAGACCGCTTCCATTCGTCTGGCGGCGCAATCCCAGGTAAAGTTGTGCTCAACCCGCTGTCTGGCCCGCCGGGCCAGTTCCCCGGCGTATTCCGGCCGGCGCAGGATACGCCCCGTCGCTTCGGCCAGGGCGCCCGCGTCCGCCGGAGGAACCAGCTCGCCGGCATCGCCCACCACTTCGGGCAGGGCTCCGCCGGTTGTGGACACGAGAGGCTTACCGCAGGCCATAGCCTCGACTGCCGGCAGGCCGAACCCCTCGTACAGGGAGGGCACCACCGCGACCGAGGACCTGGCGTACTCGGCCGCGACCTCTTCCCGGCTCAGGCCGGAGCAAAAGGAGACCCTGTCCTCGAGGCCCAGATCCCGGATAAGACGGGCGGTTCGGCCATTCTCCCCGCATTTGCCCAGGACGCGGAGCTCAATTCCGGGAAGCTCCCGCCGCAGTAGATCCAGGGCCCGCAGGAGGTAGGCCAGTCCCTTGAGCGGCACGTCCGCGCTCGCCGTGGCCATGATCCGAAGGGGATGGGGGGAGATGTCGGACAGGGGCCGAAACAACTCGGTATCCACCCCGTTGGGGACAATTTCCATATTGCGAGCGGCAACGCCGAAATCCTCTTCGATGTCCCCGAGCGAGGCGCTGGAGACGGTCACGATGCGCCGCAGCCCGCGGGCCACTCGTTTCTGCATGCGCAAAAAGCTGTGCCAGCGGCGGATCAGCAGGCGGATCCCCCACCTCTCCTCCCGCTGCAGGGCGTGGCGCATATCCCTGGTAATGGGGTGATGGATGGTGGAGACCACGGGAACGCCGCGCTTCTGCAGCTGCAGAAGCCCGTAACAGAGGCTCTGGTTGTCGTGCACCAGGTCGTACTCGCCGGCGCGGGCCAGGAGCCAGTCCCGGGCCCTTTCCCCGAAGAGGCGCGGCTCGGGGAACCCGCCGCTGACGATCCCCAGCCACTCCCGCAGGTCCCGAAGGGAGCACAGTCCCCGATCGGCCAGGGCGTCGCGGAAGCGAGGATATCCGTAGCAGTTCATCCCCGGCAGGGGTACGAGGCCCACTCCGGGATCCAGCTCCGGATAGGGCTCCCCGCTCAAGACATCCACCCTGTGGCCCCGGTCCCGCAGGGCCCGGCTCAAATGCCGCACGTACACGCCCTGCCCCCCGCAGTAGGGCTCACTGCGATAACTTATGAGCGCGATCCGCAGACCGCCGGATCCGTTCCCGAGCAGCCCCGGAGCGGAAGCCGTAGAGCCGGTCGCTGTCTCGCCCTGAGTCGGCCCGTCGTCGCGCTGCAGGCGCATAAATTCCCTCGTTCCCCGTTCCCCGTTCCCCGTTCCGCGTTCACGGTTATCTGTTATTGATTACCGTTATCGGTTATCGGCCAGTTCGGCGTTCCGTGTTCTTCGTTCGGCGTTAGGAATGAGTTGCCGGGCATGCTTCGGCGCTTTGCTGAAGCGCCTCGGGTCTTCCGTCCTCCCCCCGTCTTCTGTCTTCCGTCTTCCGTCTTCTGACATCTGGCGTCGGACGTCCGACATCCGACATCCGATCTGCCTGTGTGACGGGAAGCTGTCAACGCCGGAGCTAATCACTGCCTTTCCCTTGACAGGGTCTATGAACTTATGTAGTTTTTGCCTGAATGAATATTCATTCAGAATTCTAGGACAAGCCTTGGAGAAAATCAAGCCGTGAATCAGCCCAAAAAGAGCGAGAAATACGAACAGATCCTCGAGGCGGCCATCCGCGTCTTTGCTCGCCAGGGATACTACAACTCCACTATTTCCCAGGTAGCCCGCGAGGCTGGCGTGGGTGACGGCACCATCTACCTCTACTTCAAGAACAAGGACGACATCCTGGACAACTTCTTCAGCTACAAGACCACCCAGATCTTTTCCCAGTTCCAGGACGAGGTGGCCCGCTGCGCCAACGCCCTGGACAAGCTGGAGCGGCTCGTCGCCTGTCACCTCCAGGAATTCGAGCAGAACAGGGACCTGGCCGTGGTCTACGAGGTGGAGACCCGCATGCGGCGGCATCTCTCCGACGAGAAGCTCAAGGAAATGTCCAGGATGTACTTCGATCTGGTGGCCCATATCGTGAATCAGGGCCAGAACGAGGGAACCATCAGGCAGAACATCCCCATCCATCTGGTCAAGCAGTATCTCATCGGCGCCGTGGACGAGGTGATCACCACCTGGCTTTACTCCTCCCGGGAGTATCAACTGGCGAGCATGGCCGAGCCCCTGGTGGATCTCTTCATCAACGGCATCGGCACGGCCCGTGCCTCGGCCTCAAACTCCTCCATTGGCGCCGACGCGTTGCGTCAAGCCAACCAACAACCCTAGCAAGGAGAACGGCATATGGCACAACAAATCGCCGACCGCCGGGACATCGATTTTGTCATGTTCGAGCAGTTCGCGGTGGATCAACTGAGCCAGTACGAGCAGTTCGCTGAGTTCAACAAGAAGACCATCGAAATGATCGTCAAGGAGGCCCGCAACCTGGCCTTGAAGGAGATCCTGCCCACGAACAAGATCGGGGACGAGAAAGGGATCAGCCTGGAAAACGGCCAGGTCAAGGTGCCCGAGGAATTCCACAGGGCGTACAAGCTCTACTGCGAGGGCGAATGGGTCGGAACCACGGAGAATCCCGACTACGGCGGACAGGGCATGCCCCACTCCGTGGGCATGGGCGCCAGCGACTACCTCCTGGGCGCCAACACCGCCCTGAACCTCTACGTGGGCCTGACCGTCGGCGCTGGCCACCTCATCGAGGAGTTCGGGACCGAGCAGCAGAAGAACATGTTCCTGAATAAGATCTACACCGGTGAGTGGGCCGGAACCATGCTGCTCACCGAGCCCCAGGCCGGCTCGGATCTGGGCGCGATCACCACCGAGGCCAAGCCCAACGGGGACGGGACCTACAGCCTCTCCGGGCAGAAGATCTTCATCACCGGCGGGGACCAGGACATGACGGACAACATCGTCCATCCCGTCCTGGCCCGCATCGAGGGAGCTCCCGCAGGAACCTCCGGAATCTCCCTCTTCCTGGTGCCCAAATACTGGGTCAACGAGGACGGGAGCATGGGCGATTTCAACGACATCGTCTGCACCGGTGTCGAGGAGAAAATGGGCATCCACGGCAGCTCCACCTGCACCATGAACCTCGGGGAAAAGGGCCAGTGCAAGGGATTCCTTCTGGGGCAGGAAAACAAGGGCATGCGCCAGATGTTCCTCATGATGAACCAGGCCCGCCTGCTCGTGGGCATGCAGGGTCTGGCCCTGGCCACGTCCTCCTACATGAACGCGGTCAACTACGCCCGGGAGCGAGTCCAGGGCAGGCACCTGATGAACATGGCTGACAAGAGCGCCCCTGCAGTGCCCCTTATCCAGCACCCCGACATTCGGCGCATGCTGCTCAACATGAAGGTCTACGTGGACGGCATGCGCAGTCTGATCTACTACGCCAACCTCTGCGAGGACATGAAAAACCTTGCGGAGAGCGAGGAGGAACAGGAAAAGTACCAGAACATCATCGAGGTGCTCATCCCCATTTGCAAGGCCTACTGCACGGACAAGGCCGTCGACGTCTGCGACATGGGCATCCAGGTCTACGGGGGCTTCGGCTACACCAGCGACTATCCCCAGGAACAGCTGCTGCGCGACTGCCGCATCACCCCCATTTACGAGGGGACCAACGGGATCCAGGCCATGGATCTCCTCGGCCGCAAGCTGGGCATGAAGAAGGGCAAGGCCATCATGGACCTTATGGGCGAGGTACAGAGCACCATCACCCAGGCCAAGGAGGTCTCCCGCGTTGCCGACTCCGCCGAGAAAGTGGAAAAGGCTACGAACAAGCTGGGCGAAGTCTCCATGAACATCGGCGGCAAGGCCGCCTCCGAGGAGGTCATGAAGGCCTTCGCCAACGCCTATCCCTTCATGGAGGTGAGCGGCGACGTGACCATGGCCTGGATGCTCCTGTGGCGCGCCAAGGTCGCGGCCCAGAAGCTGGAGAGCGCCAAGAAGAAGGATGTCCCCTTCTACGAGGGCCAGATCAAGACCATGGAATACTTCGTCAACTCCGTATTGCCCATTACCCTGGGCAAAATGGACCTCATCAACAACCTTGACGCGACTGCCGTGGAGATGGAAGAAGATCACTTCGGCGGCAAATAGTCTCGCGCCGGGCCGCGGTGGCTAGCAGCCACCGCGGCCGTATATGCCAAATGCGGAACAAGGATCGCGATCATGGAACACATACTCATTCCCCCTGCGCAAGTATCCATCCTGGGCATTCCGGGAATGGTCCTGGCCCTGCTCATCACGATCGCCGGCATCGCCGCCTTCGGATACATCATCGCCAGGCGACTGATTCCCCTGGCCAAGGGCGCTTCCGACCCCCGCTTCGACCGCCTCCCCACGCGGATCAAGAACGTGCTCCTGTATTGGCTGGCCCAGTACAAGCAGCCCCGCTACCGGCTCGCGGGGATCCTGCACATCATCATCTTCCTCGGTTTTATCATCCTGGCCATTCGCTCCACCAGCCTGGTCATCATCGGGGTCTTCCCCGACTTCGTCTTCCCCGGGCTGGACGGGTCCGCCGGGACTGTTTACAGCGTGCTCAAGGACTACGCCGCAACCGCGGTGCTCATCGCCTGCATCATCGCCGGCGTGCGGCGAGGGTTCTTCAAGCCGGACCGCTATAAGGTGCCGGCCAAGTACGGCAAGGAGCACACCTGGGAGGCCATCTTCGTCCTGGGACTCATCGGCGGCCTGATGGTCTTCGAGGGACTGTTCGAGGCCACCGCTGTTGCGGCCCAGGCCCAGCAGGGCGCAGCCGCTGAGGTCCTCGCCCCGCTCAGCCTGGCCTGGCTCTTCAGCGTCCTTCTGGGGCAGGCACCCACAGCCGCCCTGCAGGGACTTCACACCACGGCCTATTTCCTCCACGACGCCATCTTCTTCTTTTTCCTGTGCTATCTGCCCTTCGGCAAGCACTTCCACGTGATAACCTCCATCTTCAACGTGATCTTCTCCAAGCTGGATAGAGGCCGAATCAAGCCAGTCCAGTGGGGCGTAAGCGACGAGGAGCTGGACAATCTGGACGCCTTCGGCGTGCGCTACCTGGAGGACTTTTCCTGGAAGCACATGCTGGACTTCTACACCTGCGTGGACTGCGGCAGATGCTCGGACAACTGTCCGGCGAACGCGGTGGGACGCCCCCTCTCCCCGCGCTTCATCTCCATCAAGGCCCGCGACGACATGTTCGACCGCTTCCCCGTCCTCGGCGAGGTCAAGCCGCGGGATCCCCTCATGGACCGCGTCTTCGAGCAGGACGCCATCTGGTCCTGCACCACCTGCGGCGCCTGCGAGGAGGAGTGCCCTGTGATGAACGAATACATTGACAAGATGGTCGATCTGCGCCGGGCCATGGTCGAGGAGGGACAGGTCCCGCAGTCCCTGCAGAAGCCCCTGGGCGCCCTGGAGAAACGCGGCAATCCCTACGGCAAGATGGAGAAGAAGCGGCAGGAGTGGACCCAGTCCCTGCCAGAGGAGATCCAGGTCCGCGTGGCCGGCTCCAAGGACCAGCCCGCGACCCTCTACTTCCCGGACAGCGCCACCTCCTACGATGAGCGGCTTCAGGAGATTGCCCGCTCCACCGCCACCATTCTCCACTACTGCGGAGAGGACTTCGGCATCCTGGGCAAGGCTGAGCGCGACAGCGGCCACGAGGTGCGACGTTTCGGAGAGGAGATGCTCTTTCAGACCCTGCGCGACGCCAACACCCAGGCCATTGAAAAGAGCGGGGCCGAGCGGGTGGTCACCTCAGACCCCCATGCGTACAACGCCCTGACCAAAGACTACGACAGCGTCCCTCCGGCCCAGCACATCAGCCAGTACATCCTGGAGCGGATCCAGTCCGGGACCATTAAGCTGAAGCCCCTGCAGGAAGAGGCATCGGTGGTCACGTACCACGATCCGTGTTATATGGGCCGGCACAACCTCCTCTACGACACCCCGCGCAAAATCCTGGACGCCATTCCGGGACTCACCCGTGTGGAGATGGAGCGCAGCCGCGACAGCTCCTTCTGTTGCGGTGGCGGGGGCCTCATGCTTTATTACGAGCCGCCCGAGGAGGAGGAGCGCATGGGCCAGAAGCGGGCCCAAATGATCGGCGAGACCGGTGCGGACCTCGTGGTCAGCTGCTGTCCCTTCTGCCTGACCAATCTGGAGGACGGGATCAAGACAAGCGGCATGGAAGGCAAGGTCCAGATCATGGATCTCACCGAGCTCGTGGCCAGGCATCTGGACTGGGACGCCAAATAGGAAACGCATGGCCTGCTCTCTGCCGGTCGTCGACGCAGGACCGGCACTGTGAGAAGCCGAGCCAGTGAACCCCAACAACCCGGAGGTGGAGCTATGAATATTCTCGTATGCGTCAAGCGGGTTCCCGACCCCGCGGAGAACGAAATCGAAATAAACAGCGACGGCAGTGATATTGAGCGAGAGGATCTGGTCTACTCCGTGAACGAATGGGACAACTACGCCGTGGAGGAGGCCATCCAGATCCGGGAGCAGCACGGGGGAAGCGTCACCGTGGTCAGCGTGGGCGATGAGGAGTCCGAAGAGGTCCTGCGGCGCGAAATGGCCATGGGAGCGGACCAGGGCATCCTGGTTTCCGACGATGCCTTCGAGGGCTCCGACGGTCGCGGCATTGCGACCATCCTCAAGACTGTCGCGGAAAGCGGCGACTACGACCTCATCCTCACCGGCGCCCAGAGCGACGAGGGCGCGGCCCAGATCGGGGGCATGCTCGCGGCCATGCTCAATCAGCCCTATGCCTCACTGGTCAACGAGATCCAGATCCAGGGCGGAACCAAGCTGCAGGTGGGCCGCGAGATCGAGGGCGGCAACCAGGAGGTCAACGAGATCGAGCTGCCCTGCGTCCTTTCCATCCAGTCCGGGATCAACGAGCCCCGCTACGTGGGTATCCGCGGCATCCGCAAGGTCTCCGGGGTGGAAATCCCGGAAAAGGAGGCCTCGGACCTGGGCCTGTCCGAGGACCAGGTGGGCGAGAAGGCCGCCCGGGTCAAGCGCGTGGACTACTTCCATCCCGAGATGGGCGAGGGCGCCGAGATCCTCGAGGGAAGCACCGAGGAGGTCGCCGAGAAGCTGGTTGAGCTCCTCAAATCCAAAGGAGGGATGAAGTAATGAGTCGCCAGATCTTTGCATATATCGAGCACAACGACGGCGCAGTCGAGGACTCCGCGTTCGAGCTGATCAAGGTCGCGGAAGAGATCGATCCCCAGGCGCAGGTCACCGCCCTGCTCTTCGGCAGCGGCCAGGAGCTCGAGGACGCCTGCCAGCACGCCGCGAGCATCTATCCCCAAGTGTGGAAGGTGGACAAACAGGAGCACAGCTATCCCAACGCCGAGCTCATTCGGCCCCAGATGCTGAATCTCCTGTCCGCTGAGGCCATTGTTCTGGCGCCCTTCAACACCTTCGGCATGGACCTCACACCCGGTCTGGCCATCAAGCTTGACTCGGCCCATGTTTCGGACATCGTGGGCCTGGACGGGGTGGACGGCGACACCCTCAAGGCTGTCCGCCAGGAGCACGGGGGACAGGTGCACACCCACGTGCACTGTGACATGTCCCAGGGCGCGGTCCTGTCTGTCCGCGGAGGAGTATTCCCCCAGAGCGAGGGCGGCCAGGAGGGCGCTGTCACGGACAAAACCTCCGAGGTCGAAGACGTGCAGGCCGGACGCAGGTTCGTGGAGGTCCGCGAGGCCGAAATCGGGGAAGTGGACATCACCAAGGAGGACATCCTCGTGTCTATCGGCCGCGGCATCGAGGAGGAGGACAATATCGAGATCGCCCAGGAGCTGGCCGAGGCCATGGGCGGCGTTGTCGCCTGCTCCCGCCCGGTTGTGGACGCCAAGTGGATGGAAAAGTCCCGGCAGGTGGGCACTTCGGGCATGACGGTCAAGCCCAAGATCTACCTGGCCCTGGGCATCAGCGGCTCCTTCCAGCACATGGGCGGCGTCAAGGGCAATCCCTTCATCGTGGCGGTGAACAAGAACGCCAACGCCCCCATCTTCCAGGTGGCTCACGTGGGCGTAGAGGAGGACCTGCTGGAGTTCGCCCCGGTGCTCACGGAAAAGATCCAGGAAATGAAATAGCTCCTTCGGCCATTTACGGCCCCAGAGATGCAATTGGGCAGGCGGTCAGCGGCTTCCGGCAGCTGACCGCCTGCCTTTTTCCGTCTTGCACATCCAGTCGCACTCGCTATGTCCGAGGTCAGCCTCCAACTTCACCTGAATCGGCGCTGCATCGCCACCGAGGCCAAGCGGGCCTATGAGCGGGCCCTGTCCGACTCTTTCCGCTCTCCGGGCTCGGCGGAGCTGGAGAGCCGGGTCGAGCTCCTGAAGGACCTCCTGGAGCAGGTGGATCTGCCCGGCCTGCGCGCGGACCATCCCGAGCTCCGAAGCGGAGGGGGAACGGTCCGGATCCTGCGCGAGGGGAACTCGATCCGCATCGAGGCCGAGGGGCGCACTCTGCACACCCAGCAGCTTGCCCAGTCCTGAGCCGATCTGTTCCCCACAGCACATTGGGGAAGATCCCGGTTTTTTGACTTCGACGTAGGAACAACCGCACGCGGCCCCAATGACAAAAGCCCCGCGCTCCGTAGATCACGGAGTGCGGGGCTTTTCTATTCGCGCTCATTCGCGTCGATTCGCGGGCCGAGCTACCGCTGCAGGGTCGCGGCGAAGCCCATGCCTCCGCCGATGCACAGCGTGGCCAGGCCGCGGCTCGATCCGCTTCGCTCCATCTCCTTGGCCAGGGAGTACACGATGCGGGCCCCTGTGGAGCCGATGGGATGGCCCAGGGAGATCCCGCTGCCGTGGGGGTTGGTCCGCTCCCAGTCCAGGCCGAGCTCGCGAAGGCAGGCCAGGGCCTGGGCCGCAAAGGCCTCGTTGAGCTCCGCGCGTTCGATGTCCTTCACGGACCAGCCTGCCTTGTGCAGTGCGGAGTGCACTGCCGGAATGACCCCCAGACCCATATACGCCGGATCGATGGCGCCGGCCGCGGTGGAGGCGATGCTGGCCAGCGGGGTCAAGCCGAGGGACTGTGCCTTCTCTCGGGTCATGAGCAGCACCGCCGCGCCGGCGTCGTTGATTCCGGAGGCGTTGCCCGCAGTGACCGAGCCGTCCTTCTTGAACACCGGCTTGAGCTTGCCCATTTTTTCCAGGTCCGTATCCATGGGCCGCTCGTCCGTGTCGAAGACGATGGGATCACCCTTGCGTTTGGGGATGTGCACCGGCACAACCTCCTCTTGCGCGATGCCGTCCCGGATCGCGGCCATGGCCCGAGAGTGGCTGTCCACTCCGAGCTGATCCTGCTCCTCGCGACCGATTCCGTGGGCCGTGGCGATATTCTCCGCGGTGACACCCATGTGGTAGCCGTAAAAGAGCTCCCAGAGCCCGTCGTGGACCATGAGATCCCTGGCCTCGGTGCCGAACATGCGGGCTCCCTCGCGCATGGCCGGGAGGGCGTACGGAGTCTGGCTCATATTCTCCATACCTCCGGCCACGACCACTTCCGCATCCCCGGCCTTGATGGACTGCACGCCCATGGCGATGGCCTTGATCCCGGAGGCGCAGACCTTGTTCACCGTGGCCGCAGGGGTCTCCTTGGGCAGACCGGCGTAGAGGGTGGCCTGGCGGGCCGGATTCTGGCCCTGTCCGGCCTGCAGGACGTTGCCCATGATCACCTCGTCCACCACGACCGAGGCAGCGCTTTGGTCCCAATCAGCGCCGTATGTCTCCTCCAGCTCGATGCGGCCCTGATTCTGGAGAACATTCGGGGCGTAGTCCAGCATCTGCCCGGACGGCTCGGGCCGCAATCCGGCCCGCTTCAGGGACGCCTTGATGCACTCCGCTCCCAGACGCGCCGCGGGCACGTCCTTCAGGGTCCCCAGAAAATTGCCCAAAGCGGTCCTGGCTCCGCTCACAATAACCACATCCTGCATAGGTCCCCTCCTGTTGTCTTTGCTGATCCTTCCAGGCAACGCTCCTGCGGGATCTCACTCAGCAATTCCGGTTCATTTCAGCCCCGGGCGGTCCGCTGTCCCGCGGACACTATGCGGAACGCGACCGCACACCGGCTCTTTGACGACAAAACCTATCACCTTTATGTTGTGCAGCCAAGCGAAACAGAGCAAGGTACCGTCATCTCTCCGGTGTTGGTCGGGCCCCGGAAAAACCTCCTTGACATGAGGCCGAAGCGCAGTTAAATTTTTCTTTGTTCTTTCCCCGGTAGCTCAAGCGGCAGAGCGGGTGACTGTTAATCACCATGTTGGCGGTTCAAGTCCGTCCCGGGGAGCCATTCATTTCAGGGGGTTAGAGCTAAAGGCTCTAGCCCCCTTTTTTGTGTCCCCGCCAAAATTATCCCCTGTGGGTCCCCATAAGAAAATAGCCAAGGGTAGCTCGGCCATCAGATTCGTCTCTGACTGGTGGATCTCTTCGAGCACTCCCCGTAAATATTCAGGATACTCGCTAAGATATATTCCCTTCAAATTTCCGCTCTAACGTTTCCCATGGCCGCCACACGAGAAGTTCGCTCAAGGCCCTCATAGCCAAAATTTACGCCGCTTTCTTTCCAGCCTCACCTTTTATCTCCACTCCCAGGGCGGGACGGGATCTTCCCTGGACCAAAGGCCAGCGTCACGCTCCCCGGCGGGTGTCTTCAACTCCTTCCAACGGTCATACATCGACCTGTCACAATAGCGCTCATAGACCCAGGCAAGGCCGCGCCGAACAAGCTCTGCGTTGGTGGAGCTCCCCCGACAAGGCCAATGATTCTTCCGTAATGACCAATGGTCACCTCTTGAACTTGTACGCACTCGCCATCAAAGCACTCCAGGAGGAAGGCCTCGGCCTCGTCCCCATAGGGCTGGTCATGCTCCGGACAGTCGACCCCATAGAGGCGCATGGTGACCTCCTCCCTGTTGCGCATCACGTCGAAGGTGTCGCCGTCAGTGACCTTTGTCACCTGGCCGGTCCTGGCGAAGGTGGTGCCAGGGCTCACCCGATGCTGTATTACGCTGTACTTTTGCACCTCAGCTGCTCGGCCCTATTATGAATCCGTTGCATTACCGGATCGAGGGGAGTAAACTGTGAGAGATTGTTGTCTGAATAACTTTTACTCGAG
>CAYNCR010000001.1:38741-43186 GCA_964395575.1 uncultured Desulfohalobiaceae bacterium | reverse complement strand
CATTTTCATGCTTGGTTGTGCCCGGGTCGGCCCGGGAATGAAGGTTGTATGAAAAGTGGCCAAGCTGTTGAATTGTTTCGTGCATTATTATCGTTCCCACGCTCCGCGTGGGAAGGTGCTCCGACCGCTCCCAAGGTCATTCTGGACGCGGAGCGTCCCTGACATGTCACCGCGCAGGGCGTGGGGACAATAAAGGCGCAATGGAAGAAGAAAAGTTTTCCTTGCTTCCCGATATTGGGGGACAAATTGTTGAGAACAAATCAGTCTGGAACGTGGAACGTTGCGCTGAGAAGGAGAACACAATCAGCCTGTGCGGCAGGGGCCTTTTTGAGATTCGAGGGAAACTTGATGAGCAAGGGGAGTGTTTGCCAAACACTGGGAAGAGGGCTACTCTGGCTTCGGACGACTTCGGTCGAGAGCGGAAAGGAGATTGTGCAGAAGCAAGGGGGGTGGCCTGTATTGGCTGCATCCCCTTCTCGAAAGCGTTTCATCCGGAAATAGACAGCGGGAAAGGAGTGCCATGAGGAGTCTGTATCTGCAGTGCGCCACAGGCATCAGCGGGGATATGTTCCTCGGGGCGATGGCGGATCTGGGTGTGGACATCAGGGAGCTGCAGGAGCTTTTCGCGGAAACGGGACTGGATATCAAGCTCTCCGTGCACAGCGCGGCACGCGCCGGCATTGCAGGGAGCAAGCTGGAGGTCGACGGTGAATCGCAGCGGCAGCTGCGGCATTTGCCGGAGATCGAACAGATCCTGGATCGGTTGGCTGTTTCGGAGGCGGTCCGGGAGAGGAGCCGCGGTGCTTTTCGGCGGCTTGCCCAGGTGGAGGCGAAGGCGCACAACACGGATATTGAACGGGTCCATTTCCACGAGGTCGGGGCGGTGGACACCCTGGTCGACGTCGTGGGGGCCTTTTGGGCCTTGGAGCGGCTCGATGCGGGGCAGGTGATCTGTTCCGAACTGCCCTGGTTCGAGGGCAGCGTGGAGACCGAGCACGGCACCCTGTCTTTGCCGGCGCCGGCCACCCTGGAGCTCCTGAGGCACAAGCCGGTCTATCCCAGCCGTTTCCGGCGGGAGATCATCACCCCAACAGGGGCCCTGATCCTGGATCAGATCGCGGACTTCTTCCAGGAGGGGTTTTCCGGACAGATCCTCGCCTCGGGCCTCGGCTGCGGCGACATGGATCTGGGTGAGACCCCCAACTGTCTGCGGGCCGTCCTCTTTGATAGCCGGGACAACGAGCGGGAGCGGGTGACCGTTCTGGAGAGCAATCTGGACCATCTCACCGGCGAGGAGATCGGGGCCCTGTTCGAGGATCTCTTCGAGTCCGGCGCCCTGGACGTGATCTATTTTCCCGGAGTGATGAAGAAGAATCGTCCCGGCGGAATGCTGCAGGTCATGGTCCGGCCGGATCGGGCGGAGAAAATGGAGCGTGAGCTCTTGAGGCAGACCATGACCCTGGGGGTCCGGCGACGGGATACTGAGCGCCTGGTCCTTCCCCGAGAGACGGGCAGGATGGAGACGCCCTGGGGGGCGGTCACCACCAAGGACGTGCCCCCGGAAAGCGGCGGCAGGATCAGGCGCCCCGAATTCGAGGCCCTGAGGCGACTGGCCCGAAAAACGGGATACAGCCCGGCTGAGCTTCGCTATCTCCTGCAGGGGGGAGAGAACGGGTAGGCGCGCCCCAAATCAGGCGGCCTCTCCGTCCGCGACCCCGATGCGGGGACAGATGTCGTTCAGCTCGCAGACGGAGCAGCGCGGAGTCCGGGCCCGGCAGACGTCCCTGCCGAACTGGACCAGGAGGTGATTGATACGTCCCCATTCCGGGCGGGGGAAGAGGGCAGTGAGATCCTTTTCGATGCGGTCCGGGTTTTCCGAACGGGTCAGGCCCAGCCTGTAGGCCTGGCGCTTGACGTGGGTGTCCACCGCGATGCCCTCCTGCACGCCGAAGCCTGCCGAAAGGACGATGTTCGCCGTTTTGCGGGCCACTCCGGGCAGCTGGAGCAGCTCATCCATGCTTCCGGGGACTTTTCCGGCGTGGCGATCCCGGAGGATTCGGGCGCACTGAATCAGGTGGCTGGCCTTGTTCCGGAAGAATCCCGTGGAGCGAATGACCCGCTCCACATCCTCCCGCCGGGCACGGGCCAGGCTCTGTGGATCGGGCCAGTGCCGGAAGAGCTCAGGAGTGACCGCGTTCACCCGCGCGTCCGTGCACTGGGCCGCAAGGATGGTGGCCACCAGGATTTCCCAGGGGGAAACGGCGTCGAGCGTCGACTTGGTCTCGGGGTAGCGTTCCAGGAGCCTTTTGAGCACGATTTCGGCGCGTTTCCTCAAGGTGTCGGTCTGGTGCGGTGATTTGAAATTCATGGAATAATATTTATAATATCGCTCACTCAAGGGCAAGGTTATTGCGGAGGATAGGAGACAAGGAGGAGGCGGAGCCATGTCTGCTGCCCTGGTCTACATTACCTGTGCGGACAAGTCCGAGGCGGAGCGGGTCGGCCAGGCCCTGGTTGAGGCCAATCTGGCCGCTTGCGTGAATATCATCGATGGAATGCAGTCCATGTTCTGGTGGCAGGGGAAGGCGGAAAAGGATCAGGAGACCGTCCTGCTGGCGAAGACCCCAACAGCTTTGGTGAGCGCTCTGACCGAAAAAGTGCGTTCCGTTCACAGCTACGATTGCCCCTGCGTGGTCGCTTTGCCCATTATCGACGGCAATCCGGAGTTCCTGCAGTGGATCCACGATGAAACCCGGAACCCGGAGGCCTGATCCCTTCGAACCCCAAAATTGCGCGCAATACGGAGTGTTCCCGTTTAATCGGTATGAAGTACCATATCAAGACCTTTGGCTGTCAGATGAATGTCTGCGACTCGGACTGGCTGGCCCAGGCCCTGGAATCACGGGGATGGGAGCCTGTCGCCGAGGAGGAGGCGGACGCGATACTGGTCAACACCTGCAGTGTCAGGGAAAAGCCCGAACAGAAGGTCTACAGCCAGCTCGGGCGGCTGAGGAAGAACAATCCCAGGGCGGTCATCGGCGTGGGCGGCTGTGTGGCCCAGCAGGTGGGAGAGCGTTTCTGGGAGAAATTCCCCCATGTCAGGCTCGTTTTCGGCCCGGACGGCGTGGCTTCGGTTCCACAGAGTCTGGAGCGGCTCGCCTCCACCCCGGACCTTCGGATCAGCCTGCTGGATTTTTCCGAGCACTATCCTGAGCGCGAAAGGGTGTGGTCCGGAAGCAACCAGCCCGCCCAGCGCTTTGTGACCATCATGCAGGGCTGCGACAATTTCTGCGCCTACTGCATCGTGCCCTACACCCGGGGGCGGCAGAAGTCCAGGGCCAGCTCCGAGGTGCTTACCGAGTGCGAGGAGCTGGTGGCGTCGGGAGTGCGAGAGATCACCCTCCTGGGACAGAATGTGAACAGCTACGGCCGCGACGGGCGGGCCGAGGAGATGGGCTTCGCGGAGCTTCTGGAGCGCGTCTGTTCCATTCCCGGCCTTCTGCGCGTGCGCTTCACCACCTCGCACCCCAAGGATATGGATCCGGAAGTGATCAGGGCCTTCGGCAGGCTCGAGGCTTTGTGCCCGTCGCTGCATCTCCCGCTCCAGGCGGGCTCGGACCGAGTCCTGCGCAAGATGGGCCGCAGATATACCAGCCAGGACTATCTCCGCCTCGTGGAGGAATTGCGCGCGGCATGTCCGGACATCGTTCTGAGCACGGATTTGATGGTGGGATTTCCCTCCGAGACCGAAGAGGATTTTCAACAGACCCTGGAGCTGATGCGGCGGGTGGGCTTCGACAGCAGCTTTTCCTTCAAGTATTCCGACCGACCGGGTACCCGGGCCGAAACCATGCCGGACAAGGTGGAGGAGCCGGTGAAGGCGGATCGTCTCGAACGGCTCCAGGCCCTGCAGCAAGAGCTCACCGCGGAGTCCCTTCGCTTCCTGCGGGATCAAACGGTGACCGTTCTCGTGGAGGGAGCCGGCTCCAGGGAAAACGGCGGGATTGTCTCCTGGCGGGGCCGTGAGCCGGGGGGGCGCGTGGTGAATTTTGCCCCGCGCGATGCCGGGGATCTGACCGGCATGATGGTGGCTGTCCGTGTCCGGGAGGTCAAAAAACACTCTGTTTACGGGGAGGTGGTGGACAAACCATGGTAGAAATGAAAATTTTCGGCTTGGCCTTAGACGAGCAGTCCCAGGTCCCGCTTCTTATCCTGAAGAATCAGGAGGAAACCAAGGTCCTGCCCATCTGGATCGGGGCCATGGAAGCCATGTCCATTTCCGTGAGCCTGAACAAGGTCTCCATTTCCAGGCCCCTGACCCACGATCTGATGCTGCAGACCCTGGAGACATTGGGGGCCGGGATCATCAGCGTGGTCGTTGTGGATCTGCAGGAGGGGACCTATTACGCGGAGCTCCACCTGGATCACGGGGACCGTACATACTT
>CAYNCR010000001.1:37642-38731 GCA_964395575.1 uncultured Desulfohalobiaceae bacterium | reverse complement strand
GGCCCTCGGACGCCATCGCGCTAGCGGTTCGGCTGAATATCCCGGTGTACGCCAATGAGGAGCTGCTGGAGCGCATGGACAAGCAGTTCGAGGATCAGAGCGAGGCGGTGCTCAAGGACGAGGAGTCCAAGAAGTGGACGGAGATGCTCCAGAACGTGGATGCGGACGACTTCAAGTACAAGATGTGATACTCCCGTGATCGCCGCGAGTTAATCTATGCTCGATCTGCACACCCATTCCGTCTTCAGCGACGGAGCCCTCATCCCCGCCGAGCTGGCCAGACGTGCCAAGGATTCCGGTTATAGCGGGATTGCGTTGACGGACCACGCCGATTCCTGCAATATTTCCTGGATTCTGCAGAACATGGCTCGGGGCTTTCCCCATATGGGCCCTCATCTGGGGATGGATCTTTTTGCCGGGGTTGAGTTGACCCATATCCCCCCGGGGCTTATTGGCGATCTCACTGAATGGGCCCGGGAAAACGGGGCTTCTTTGGTTGTGGTGCACGGCGAGACGCTTGTGGAGCCGGTACCAGAGGGTACCAACCTGGCCGCTGTCGAGGAAGGGGTGGATATTCTTGCCCATCCCGGGCTGATCACGCGCGAAGAAGCCCAGCTGGCGGCTGAGCACGGCGTGGCCCTGGAAATCTCAACCCGCAAGGGGCACTGCCTTGCGAACGGGCATGTGGCGCAGATGGCCAGAACATACGGCGCTTCGCTGGTGATCAACAACGACGCCCACGGCCCGGGAGATTTTGTGAGCAAGGACCTCAGACACCAAATCGCCAGGGGCGCTGGCCTCACCGAAGAGGAGATTCACCAGGCGGAAAACTGTTCCAGGCGTATTGCGGACAGGATCCTCCTGGCCCGCTCAGGGGGGGTCGGGGCTTGAGCAGTCCAGTCCCGTTCCCGGAAAGGTGGCCCATTTGTGTCAAGGACCGGATGGGAAGGCTTTTCCCGGATTGTACTTGCCTTGCCTGGGTGGCTCTCAACGGAAATCGGATTGTCCGACAAGGGAAATGGGGCTTTTCAATCATTGCAGCAATGAAAGACTCGCTGCGGACTTTTCGAGGGAGTGTTTCAAGCACCT
>CAYNCR010000001.1:18943-37632 GCA_964395575.1 uncultured Desulfohalobiaceae bacterium | reverse complement strand
TTACGAGGGAATGTCTCAGCACCTGTTCAACCCACAAGGGTCATTGAGGACGAAGGAAGGAAGACGCGATGGAGCTTGCAGGGAAGGGCGGCGCAATGGCCATGTTTCTGGGGGCCACGCCGGTTGTGAAGAGCGTGTTGCTGATTCTGATGGTCATGTCCGTGGTGAGTTGGGCGATCATCATCTACAAAGTGTTTTTGCTGAATCGGGTCAAGAGGGCCGTTGGCAGGGAAATGGAGACCTTCAAGCGGTCCAGGGATCTGGGAACCGGTCTACGTAAGCTCAAGAACGGAAAGCGCTCCATTCTCTACAGCATAGGGGTGCAGGCTGTGACGGAGATCAAGAGCCTGGAGAAGTCGGGTCTCAATCCGGCCAGTCGGGTCAAGATCTCCTCCGACAATGTGCGCAGGGTGCTCAGGCAGGCTGTAAGCCAGGAAATGGATTCCCTGGCCTATGCCCTGTCCTTTCTGGCGACATGCGCCAATTCGGCTCCCTATATCGGGCTCTTCGGAACGGTATGGGGGATCATGCACGCCTTCCAGTCCATCGGGCTTCAGCAGTCCGCTGCCCTGGCGGCTGTTGCCCCGGGTATTGCCGAGGCCCTGATCGCCACTGCTCTGGGCCTGGCTGTGGCCATCCCTGCCAGCATTGCCTACAATTCCTTCCTGGGTCAGCTCAACGCCATTGAAAACGAGCTGGTGAACTATGCCGGGGCCTTCTTGAACAGGGCACAACGGGAAATTCCCTGGATGAGCGCTTCCAAGGAGCCGGAACAGACGATCGCGGAATAAGACCGAGGATGCTCCATGGAGTTCAATACCCGCAAGTCAGGACCTATAGCCCAGATAAACGTTGTGCCCTTTGTGGACGTGATGCTGGTTCTGTTGGTCATTTTCATGATTACGGCCCCCTTTATGACCCAGGGGGTGGAGGTGGATCTTCCCAAGACGCAGACAGTGCGCACGCTTCCGGAGAGCAGCCAAAAGCTTGTGCTCAATGTCAAGGCGGACAAGACGATCTATTTGGACGAGTATGAGCTCGGGCTCCAGGATTTGACCGAGCATTTGAACAAGGTGATGCAGGACAAGGAGCAGATGCTCTATCTCCGGGCCGACGAGGAGGTGCCCTACGGCTTTGTGGTCAAGGTTATGAGCCGTATCAAGGACGCTGGAGTGCAGGCCCTTGGTGTCGTTGCGGAGCGGGAAGATGAGTGACGCCTCTTTGGTGCATCGATGCGGATATTGTACAGCGCTCTTATATCTCTGCTGATTCATGGTTTGGTCTTTACCGCTGTGCTCTTTGGCTCCTTTGAGGGCACGAGCTCTCCCGTGGATCTGGATCAGCCGGCATACGAGGTGGAACTGGTCAGGGCGCCTGAGCCCGAGCCTGAATCCGAGCCGGAGCCCGAGGAGCAACCCCGGGAAACCGCAAAGGGGGAGCCGAAAAAGGAGCAAGCTCAGGAGAAGGAGCAGGTCAGCCAAGGCCCCGCAGCCGCAAAGGCGCGGAAGAGCACTCCTGAGCAGTCCCGTGCGGAAAAGGTTCCGCGCAAGAGCAGGGCCCCGGAGCGGAAACGTGAAAAGGCTGAAAAGCGGAGCTCACCCGAGAAGGGGGAGTCCCGCAAAAAGCCCAAGGCACCCCGCACGCCCACTGGAGACACGGTTCTGGACGAGGCGTTGAAGGACCTCCAGAAAGACGTTGACACCGAACGGGAACAGGAGCGGATCATTGCCCGGGAGCTGGAAAACCTCCGGAAAAAGCAATCCGCGGCCCGCAGCTCGAAGGCCTCATCCAGACAAGAGAAAAAGCTGTACGCCAGCCTGGTGGAGCAGCGGATCAAGGGAAATTGGCGCTTTCCGCCCGTGGGCGGTGCGCCGAGCTTTTCCGCCGAGGTTCGGGTCCGGCTGAAGCCAAACGGCGAGATCGAGGACTACACTTTGGTCAGCGGATCAGGACGGAGTGACTTCGACGATTCCGTTCTGAGGGCTGTGGAGGAAACCGCGAGCCTGCCCGAGCCACCCGAGGAACTGGATACCATCAGCATTACCTTCAACTTGCAGGAGCTGAGGAGATAAACTTTTCATGCGCCTCTCGCGTTTGTTTCGCCTGTTCGCTCCCGTGCTCTATCTGGCCCTGATTCTGGTCTCCCTCCAGGGGAATGCGGCAGCCGAGGACCTGGAGCTCAGTATTCACGGACCGGGCCAGAAAAGGGTCAATATTTTTCTGGCTCCCGCCTCTTCCCTGTCCGAAGGAAACGCCACGCAAGTCCCTTCACTCGGCTCCAAGCTCTATTCCGCGGTAAAAAGAAATCTGGACTTTATGCCCTTTGTGCGAAGGATTCCC
Organism: uncultured Desulfohalobiaceae bacterium; assembly: GCA_964395575.1. Classification (GTDB taxonomy): domain Bacteria; phylum Desulfobacterota; class Desulfovibrionia; order Desulfovibrionales; family Desulfothermaceae; genus JAIPDU01. Next base: position 35,292 of record CAYNCR010000001.1, on the reverse strand, counting down.
GCAGATGAGATCTTGGGAGGAGGAGAGCTGGAAGGCGTCAAAGCCGCGGACATTGACTTCAAGCGGTTCAGAATGGGCAAGGTGGATTATCTGCTCTCCTTCGGCTTTCAGCAAAGAGACGATGAGCGGGTCCAGGTCGAGTTGAGGGTCTTTCGGACCCGATCGGCAGAGCTTTTTACCGGCAGGGGATTCGTGATTGGCGGAGCCAAGCAGAGCCTCCTGGCGGCAAGACGGTTCTGCGCCGATTTTATGGAAGAGCTCACCGGCACGGCCGGTTTTTTCCGCTCCCGTCTCGCCTTCGTCCGGATTCAGGGACAGACCAAGGAGATCCGAACGTCCACGCCGCAAGGGGACTCGCTGAAAACCAGGGTCCAGGGCGAGCGTCACATCATGAGTCCCGCCTGGTCCCGGGATGGGGAACGAATCGCCTACGTCCGGATAGGGAAGGACGGCCATAGGCTCAATGTGTGGAACCGGGAGGAGGGTGCCGTCAGGCGGATGAGCCTGCCCGGTAATACGATCATCAGCCCGGCCTACCACCCCGATGGCCGCATGGCGGTAAGTGTTGACCCGGAGGGCAACCCGGATATCTATTTCCTGGAGGGTGATAAGCTGGGTCGGCCTGTGGTGCGAAACTGGGCCATCGACATCTCCCCGGCTTTTGACAGCTCCGGCCGCTGGATGAGCTTTCTCTCCAGCAGACTGGGTAACCCGCACATTTTCCTCAAGGATCTGGAAAAGGACAGTGTGGAGCGGATCAGTTTTGAGGGCGACTACAACACGAGCCCTGCCATCAGCCCGAGCGGGCAGTACATTGCCTATTCCCGGCTGACCGAGGATGGGCACAGGATCTTTCTTCACGACCGTCTGCGGGATACGACCCGGCAGCTCACTCACGGTCCCGGCAATGACGAAGATCCGGCCTGGGGACCGGACGGGTATTTCCTTGCCTTTGCCTCCAATCGCAGCGGTGAGTATCGCATTTATATCGGCTCCAGACACGGGGACGGGGTCAAGGAGGTACAAACGGGTGCCGGACAGGCCAAGGCACCGGATTGGAGCCCTGTGCTCCGCTAGTCCCCGACACGGAAAGAGCTCGTGTTGGGTGCGGGCTGGCAAGGTTTTTATTCTTTGGTGCAAGAAAAGCGTGTAATCAGGTTTTCGGATATTCGTTTTTACTGTTTTCGTTTCGGGGCAAGGAAAAGCTGGATGGCCCCTTGTTCATGGAGAGATGTTGACGTACAGCCGGGCTCGGAATACAGAATAGTGCGAAACATAAAGGAGACGAGTATGAGGAGACGGGTATGTGCATGGTCCATTGTCTTTGTAGGTGCCTTGATGTTGGCTCTCGCCGGGTGTGCCCAGAAGGATGGCGCTCAGATGGAATCCGCTGAGGTCCAAAAGGATCAGCCAGCTCAAACAGAGTCCCAGCAGCAGGAAACGGCAGCTGCAGCGGAAGAGGAAAAGTCCGCTGCGGAAGAGGAAACAGTTGAGGAATACGGGGTCAGCGAGGAAAAGGCCGAAGAGGAGCAAGAAAAAGAAGAGGAGGGCCTGAAGCAGGAAGCTAAACAGGCCCTGAAAAAGCGGATCCATTTCGCCTTCGATTCCTCCGAGCTCTCCAGCCAGGCCCAGAAGACCCTCAAGGCCAAGGCCAAGATCCTGAAGAAGAATCCCGAGCTCAATATTGTGATCGAGGGGCACTGCGACGAGCGGGGCACTGACGAGTACAACATGGCCCTGGGCGAGAGGCGCGCCAGAGCCGCATACGAATACTTGATCCTCCTCGGTGTGGATGCCGATCGGATGAACCTGGTCAGCTATGGCGAGGAGCGTCCCCTGGTTGAAGGAGACAATGAGGAGGCATGGGCCAAGAACAGGCGCGACGGATTCAAGATCAAGCAGTAAGACTCCGCCCGAACAGGGCGTTTGGACGGCAAAAAAAGAGCGGTCGGCATACGGATTTTTCCGGGCCGACCGCTCTTTCTGTGTGGCCAGATAGAAGTCGGTGCGGGAAGGTCAGCTTTCTTTGCGTATCTCTTCGTGCCGGGACAGGTCGTAGACGCCCTTGACTGCGAAATCCAGGGGGTAGTTGGCGATGGTATCCAGATCCAGCCGTCCCACTGTGTCCGACTCCTGTACGCTGGACAGGGGAGTCAGATCCATGGGGATGGGAAAGTCCAGGACCCGGCAGTGGATGGAGGCGAGCAGATCCCCGTAGCGTTCCTGTAAATAGTCCATGAGGCGCCGGCTCTCATCAGCGGTGAAGGTTTCCAAAAGCACGTTTTTGCTGTTCACCGGGCTTTCGGGCCGATCGTCGGAAACAGCCCCGCCGATGAGCTCTTCCCAGGGATATCTTCCGTAATCGTCTTCGTCCCAGGAGGGGCGGAAGAGATGAACCTCCACGTTGGAGCGGCCCTTGAATCGCTGGATAACCATGGACACGGCGTAGCCGAGGTCGACTGGCGGTGTTTCCGAACACGTGTGTATTTCTGGTTGCATACCCCTTCCCTTGCTGGTTATTTTGTCGGTTTCCAGTTGGCTTGAGCCCCCGGCTCATTGATGGGACAATGTTTTCAGCTGATAGAAATTTTCCGGAAATGCCGGAGCAAGGCTCGAGGGACGGGGACCTTCCGTCAGCGAGCCCTGTAGTTCATGCGTCCAAGAGTCCGGCCTTTAGGGACAACATGTCAAATGAGACTTTCAAATACCAGGTGAAAAGTCAAGCTGTGGTCAATTTGCCTGCCCCCTATTCACGGGCATGATCCGCTATGGTATTCAGGAAGGAGCAAGGAGGACGGAATGCCCTCGGAATGGAGTTTGACCCTCGAAGATACCTCGGACGGTAGCCTGCGCATCGTGGCCGAAAAGGGACAGCAGAGCAGCGCCCTGAGCCGTCCTTGTGCCGATGAAAAGGAGCTGAGCGATGAGATCGGGCGGCTTCAGGGAGACCTGGCTCGGCTGGCAGAAAAGGGTCGAGATCGCTTTGCTGAGCTGCGCGAACGGGAGAAGGGTAACGATCCTGCCCAGATCTGGCAGGAAATGGAAGCCTTGGGCGACGAAGGGGAGATGGTGGCCTATTTCAACGGCCTTTCCAAGGCGACCCGCAGGCAAGTGGCGGAGTACGTCATGACCCGGGTGAGCGCATTCAAGGGCATGTCTCCGCAATTTGCCGGACGCTACAACAGCGAGACCAACCTTCTGGAATGATCAGGCAATTCTGATGCGGAAAGCGCAGTCTGCCGATGTCCCTTCACAACACGGCTCCACCTTCTGCCCGCACATGCTGAACAGGTGCAGATGGGCCTCGTTTGTTGACTGATTCCGGCAATTCGACAAGTTCAAGACGGTTATCTCCAAAAATCAGTGGACTCGCAAAAAGTGAATTCGGGGAGGATATGCATCGCGAAAGGGAAGACACCAACGGCTCGGGTATGGACGTATCGGGAAACACAGACAGCGGATCCGGGATTACCCTGGGCCCGAATGGCGAGGTCGTGCTCAAGAAGCGCTACCTGCGCAAGACAGCGGACGGCGATCCCGCGGAGACAGCCTCGCAGCTCTTCCAGCGCGTGGCGGACACCATTGCCGCCGAGGAAGCCAAATACGAAAATTCTCCCTATACGGTCTCGGAGGTTTCTCGCGCCTTCTTTGATCTGATGGCCGGGATGGATTTTCTGCCCAATTCTCCCACCTTGATGAACGCCGGGACCGAGCTGGGTCAGCTCGCCGCCTGTTTCGTCCTGCCAGTGGAAGACTCCATGGACGGAATCTTTGATGCGATCAAAAATGCGGCCCTAATTCACAAGTCCGGCGGGGGAACGGGGTTCTCCTTTTCCCGCCTTCGGCCAGCAAGCAGCCGAGTGGGCTCAACAGGCGGCGTTGCCTCCGGGCCCATCTCCTTCCTCAAGATTTTCAACACCGCCACGGAGCAGGTCAAGCAGGGCGGCACCAGGCGCGGGGCCAACATGGGCATCCTCCGGGTGGATCATCCGGACATCATGGAGTTCATCAAGGCCAAGGAGCGACAGGGACAGCTGAACAACTTCAATCTTTCCGTGGCCCTGACCGAGGAATTCATGCAGGCCGTGGAGAAGGATGCCGAGTATTCTCTGCTTGCCCCGCACACCGGGGAGGAGCAGGGACGCCTCCGGGCCAGGGAGGTGTTGTGGACCCTGGTGCGCAAGGCCTGGGAGCGCGGCGATCCGGGGATCATCTTCCTGGACCGGATCAATAGGGACAACCCCACGCCGGCCCAGGGGGAGATCGAGTCCACCAATCCCTGCGTGACTGCGGACACATTCGTGCTCACTTCCGAGGGGCCCCGGTCGGTTGCCGATCTTAGGGGCAAACGGTTTACAGCCGTAGTGAACGGCGCATGGGCTTCCAGTTCCGAGCAGGGATTCTTCCCCACCGGAGAAAAGCCTGTTTTCCTGCTGAAAACGCGAGAAGGGTATCAGCTGAAGCTCACCTCGGATCACCCTGTGCTTCGGGCCGCCTCAGTGCAACGGAACTCCCTGGGCAGGGAATGGGCCCCGGCTGGTGATCTGAAATCCGGAGATCGAATCTGCCTCGCAGATTGCCGCTCTTTTGAAGGGTGGCCGGGTAAATACGGGGAAGATGAAGGGTACCTCCTGGGATTGCTGTATGGTGACGGGGTGTTGAAGCGGGATAAAGCGGTTATTTCCGTCTGGCCACCAGCCAAGGCCGCAAACGGAGATATCACCCCTGGGGACGGTGTCATGCATGCCGCCCTGAGATGTGCCAAAAGGTTGCCCCATCGCTCAGATTTCCAGGGATGGCAAAAAGTTGAGGATCGCGGGGAGTATCGTCTCTCCCTGGCCCATCTGAAAAAAGTATGTCTGGATCTGGGAATGTCCCCCGGAGATAAAAGGATTACTCCGGAGCTGGAAAAATGCTCTTCCGCCTTCTGCGCCGCCTTTCTCTCCGGTTTGTTCGATTCCGACGGGTCTGTGCAGGGAACACTGGAAAAAGGGGTGAGCGTCCGCCTGGCCCAGAGCGATCTGGAAACCCTTCGAGCAGTGCAGCGTATTCTGCATCGTCTTGGTATCAAGTCCTTGATATACGAATGTCGCCGGCCTGCGGGTTACACCGTGCTTCCGGACGGCAAATCCGGGTCGCGGGAATATCCCACCCGCATGCAGCACGAGCTGGTGGTGAGCAAGTCCAATCTTGGGATGTTCGTCAAGCGCATAGGTTTCAGGGATGAGGAAAAACAGTCCCGGCTGGAAGGCTTTTTGGGCGAATACACCAGAGGATTCTATAGAGAGCGTTATTTGGCCACAGTAGAATCCGTGGAGCACACGGGTCATGAAGAAGTGTATGATGTCCAGATACCGGGCATAAACCGCTTCGATGCCAACGGATTGCTGGTGCACAATTGCGGCGAACAACCCTTGCTGCCCTACGAGGCCTGCAACCTGGGCTCGGTGAACCTGTCCCGCTTTGTCTCAGGCGAGCACACCGACGGAGTGGACTGGGACCGCCTGCGGGAAGTCGTGGATATGAGCGTGCGATTTCTGGACAATGTCATCGACGCCTCGGTCTACCCCCTGGAACGGATAGCGGAAAGGGTACGGCAGAACCGCAAAATCGGCCTGGGCCTCATGGGATGGGCCGATATGCTCTACCAGTTGCGCATTCCCTACAACAGCCACGAGGCCCTGGATCTGGCCGAACGAGTCATGCAGTTTCTGCAGGACGAGTCCAAGGCGGCCTCGAGGCGGTTGGCTCAGGAGCGCGGACCTTTTCCGGCCTATACGGATTCTGTGTTGGCCGAGCGGGGGGAGGCGCCCATCCGGAACGCGACGACCACCACCATCGCCCCGACCGGGAGCCTGTCCATCCTGGCCGGATGCACTTCAGGAATCGAGCCCTTGTTTGCCCTGAGCTTTTCCCGCAATGTGATGGACGGGGAGAGCTTGCAGGAGATCAACCCCCATTTCGAGTGTGCCCTGCGGGATTCGGGATGCGACACCCCCGAGCTCAAACGGGAAATCGCCGAGTGCGGAACCGTGCAGGACATGACCCGGCTGCCCCAGGAGCTCCGGCGCGTCTTCGTTACCTCTATGGACATCGATCCGGAATGGCATCTCCGAATGCAGGCCGCTTTCCAGCGGCACACGGACAACGCAGTGTCCAAGACGGTGAATCTGCCCAATCAGGCCACCCAGCAGGACATTTTCGATATCTACTGGATGGCCTATGAGATGGGGTGCAAAGGCGTCACCGTATACAGGGACGGCTGTCGCGAGGAGCAGGTGCTGCGCACCGGCGCCTCCGAAACCTCCTCGGCCGAGGGGGGAGCAGCTGTGCGAGACCGGCCGGAAGTGGTCTACGGCTTCACCCAGAAGGTCGGCACCGGCCTGGGCACCCTCTATCTCACGGTGAACGAGGTGGACGGAAATCCCTTTGAGGTTTTCGCCACTATCGGCCGCTCCGGACGTTCCATTACCGCCAAGGCGGAGGCCATCGGCCGCCTGGTCTCCCTGGCCCTGCGCTCGGGCATTCCGGTCCGGGACGTGGTGCGCCAGCTCAAGGGCATCGGCGGAGAGCACCCGGTTTTTCAGAAAAAGGGGCTGCTCCTGTCCATTCCGGACGCGGTTGCCTGGGTCCTGGAAAGCAAATACCTGCACGGGGAGAGCACCACCCCGGACAATCACAATAGCCTGAGCAAGTCCGTGTGCCCGGAATGCGGCATGGACCTGGTCTTTCAGGAGGGATGCTTCATCTGTCACTCCTGCGGATACACCAAGTGCGGCTGAGAAGTCCCGCGGAGAAGATGGCGTGGACAGGCTTCGGGCTTGACGCGCTGCCTTGAACACGGCAAAATGCATTGCGTTGCGTCCGTGTTTGCGGACTATTCCTGCGGACGCACTCCCGTTCCTTGTCACACAGGATGTTTGGGCGCGCCCGATTTCCGGCACTCAAATCCATGGGAATTGAGTGCCGGGCCGCGAGGGAAGCCGGTGAGAATCCGGCACGGACCCACCGCTGTGAGCGGGGACGAAAGCCGCACGAAGCCACTCTTCATGCGCTGAGGGGGAAGGCGCGGTAAGCCCCCTCACTCACTTGATCCATGCCGACTCTTAGAATCATTGGGGTCTTTTCTGGACCGCCTGTTCACACAAACAGCCAGCGGCTCAGTATCAAGTGAGTGAGGGGGGCAAGTAGGACGATCCGCGAGTCAGAAGACCTGTCGTGCGCGTCGCTGGTTTGTGAGGAGATGGCAAATCCCCAAACCGATTGATTCAATCGGTTTGGGGATTTTTTTTGGTCTCATGAATAAAGCGAAGGAACAACGAGGAGGTTCTGTTATGGAGCAAAGGGAGCGCGATCTGATGGAGATGACGGCCGGTATCCGCGAGGTGGACGAAGCCGCCCGCCTGGAAGCGGTTGCCCATACTTCCCGTCTGGTGATGCCGCCGCGAGCCATGGGAAGGCTGCACGACACTGGGGAGCGCCTGTGGGCCATCTCCGGGGGCCCGCCTTCCGGGTTTGCAAGACGGGCGGTGATCGTTTTCGCAGGGGATCACGGAGTCGTCGAAGAGGGAGTGACCGCTTTTCCCCAGGTGGTGACCCAGGAGATGATCCGGTGCTTCCTCCGGGGCGGAGCGGGGATCAATGTCATGGCGGACAAGGCGGGCGCGGATGTCTTTGTCGTGGATATCGGCACCGCCGCGGACCAGCCCATGGAGGACACTGAATCAGGGCGCTTCTTTTCTCGCAGAGTGGACCGGGGAACGGCGAATCTGGCTCGAGGCCCGGCCATGAGCCGGGACCAGGCCGTTAGGTCGGTGCTCTACGGCTACGAAATCGCCGCGGAGCGCATCCGGTCGGGCGTGCAGATCTTGGGGACGGGAGATATGGGGATCGGGAATACAACGCCCTCATCCGCGGTGGGAGCCGTGCTCACGGGACATTCCATTCAGGAGATGGTGGGTAGGGGAACGGGAATCGACGACGAAAGGCTGCGGATCAAGCGCGAGGCGGTGTCTGCCGGTTTAAAGCGGAATAATCCGGATCCCGCGGATGGCCTCGATATTCTGGCCAAGGTGGGCGGATTCGAGCTGGGTGGCATCGCCGGCTGTGTTCTGGCGGCCGCCGGGCACCGCATTCCCGTGGTGCTGGACGGCTTGATCTCCACCGCCGGCGCCCTGATCGCGGAGCGCATCGCCCCTGCCAGCCGGGGTTACATGTTCTCCGGCCATGTCTCCGAGGAGCCGGGCCATCGCAACATGCTCCGCCATTTGGGGCTGGATCCCCTTCTCGATCTGGGAATGCGCCTGGGCGAGGGGACCGGGGCGGCCCTGGCCATGCACCTCGTGGATGCCGCCGCTGCACTGGGCAGCGAGGTCATGACCTTCGATCAGGCCGGTGTTTCCGAGGAATAGGCACTGAAACGGGTTGCGCGGCGGGGCTGTCCGCCGCGCGCTATTCGTCCTCGGACTCCTCGATCCAGCGGGACAGGGTCTCCACGATCTGCCGGGCCTGTTTTTTGTTGGTGATGTTGAATTTGCTCTGGGGTCGAAAGGTCCCGCCCACCTTCTTGTAGCGGCGGATGAGGTACTTTTCCGGTCCGAAGTCGTCCTGCTGGGGATCGAACTGGCGATAGCGGAAAAGGATGGTGGTCCAGGCCCCCTTGGTCAGGATCTCCTTGTCCAGCTCCTCGACAATGATTTGGCCGTTTTCCTCGTAGGTGATGGTGATGTCGTCGATATGCTCTGCCATGGATACTCCCTGATGCCGGATTTACCCTGAACGCGTCCAAGGGACGGGGGCGATCCGGATTCCCTGTTGCGCCCTTTGTCCCGGTCTGAGAAAATAGTGGAGGATAAAACGGATGCCGTCAAATTCGCATTGAGCCAGAAGGAGGAAATATGTCCATGCAGACGGAACAGGGTACGGTCCTGGAGCTTTTGGGGGGAGGCTGGGCCAAGATCAAGGTCAGTCGAGGCACCACGTGCCAGACCTGCAGCGGAAACGGATCCTGCTGCGAGCCCTTCGGCAACGACAGCATGATCGTTGTGGCACGGAACAAAATCGCAGCGCAAATCGGCCAGGATGTGGAAATCGAGTTCGGCTCGGTGAGTCGGGGCAAGGCCATGGGCGTGCTCTACATCATTCCACTTGCGGCCCTGCTTGTGGGAGCCATCCTGGGATACAACATCGAGCTCTTCGGAAGCCGGGACGGCTCGACCGCGCTGCTGGCCATCCTTTTCCTCGTGGCCAGCTTCTTCGGGATCTACTGGTACAACTCCGCGACCTGGGCCAAGGACACAAAGCTCCAGCCGAGTATCGTGCGCGTTCTCCCCTCCGGAGCCGCGAGGACTTCGTCCGCGGGATCGACGGGCGCTGCCTGAATAGGCCAAAATGTTTGCCCTGAAAAGCCCGGATTCCGTCCTTTCGGGCCAGCTCAGGATCACTTTTCCTTGGCCACCGGCCACACCGCGAATCCGGAATGAGACTTGTGCCCCACGCCCACGGCGCCCTTGTGCATGTACAGGGCAAAGGCCCAGTCCGTCTCAAAACCGCTGGTCGTCGAGGACCAATAGACCTCCTCCGTGACCCTGACGGGATGATTCGCCGGCAGGGCGGGTGTGTGGCGCGAGGCGTCCACCAGGGACTCCAGCTCATTGATATTGGGCAGATGCCAGGTGAGCTGTGAATTCCGGTTTAGGGCCTCGACGATTTCGAGCCCCTGTTCCCAGTCCGCGGGCCGGGACAATGCCTTCGGATCCTGATACCAAACGAGACCCGTGAGCAGGTCGCGTATTCCCTCCTCCACGTCTTCAAAGCGCGGAACAGGCCAGGCTGCTCCGGCGAGCGCCTCCGCGTCCTGGCCGCTGTTGCGGCAACCCACCCATTTCCCACGCCTGTCGAAGCACTCGCGCTGTCCGGTCCGGGGAAGGACGATGCTGCGGGAGCACACCGGCCAGAGCATGACGTATTGGTCCTTGCGGCCCCAGAACATGCGCCCGCCCTCCAGATGGACGTACCAGGCGTAGCGCGGATACATAGCCGAGGAAGTGGACGTCCAGTACCAGGTGAGCTGCAGGCCGCGGAAGGGATGGTCCGGCGGAAGGGCCGGCTTGCGGGCGGAGTGCCAGATCAGGCTGCGCAGCTCGCGGCGGTTGGGCATGCGCCAGTCATTGCGGCCCAAGAATCCATCCCTGTTGAGCTCGTCCACGATCTGCAGGCCTTCGGGCCAGCTCACGGGGTAGGGAAAGGCGGAAAGATCTCCGGGCCAGCACAGGCCGGTCAGACGGTCGTGGACGAGGTCTCCTCCGAGCGGGGCAAAGCGGGGCTCCGGAACAGGCGTCCCGATACCGAGCGCCGCGTCCTGGAGCGAATTTCGGCAGGATAGGGGACGGCCCTCACTGTCGTAACAGGCCTCGGCGCCGGTTTGCAGGATATGCGTGCTCATGTCCGGCTAAATTCTCGGAGAATGGCTCTAGTCGCTCAGATAAGGATTGAAATACCCGAATTCGAGCCAGGGGAAGTGCTTCTTGAGGCGCTTTTGGAAGTTGGCCAGTCCCATTGCCGGCGTCTTGGGGGCGGGAATGATCCGGAAATAGAGCTCGGGATCCAGGTTGAGATTGCGCAGCTGGATGAAGTCGAGGCCGGTAGACTCCACGAGCTCGGCGAGGGCCTCGAATTCCTCCTCGGTGTCGTTGACTCCGGGGAAATAGAGCTTGTTCAGCGAAACGAAGAGGCCCTGTTCCTTGGCCGTGCGGATCGTTTTCCTCACATCGCCGAAGGAATAGCCTGCGGGGCGGAAATAGGGCGTATACAGGTCGCTGCGCACGCTGTTCAGGCTGACACGGATGGAACTGACGCCGGCACGAGCCAATGGAGCCATTGTATCGGGAAGGCTGGCATTGGTGTTGATGTTGACGGTGCCGTGTCCGCCCTTATCCCGATAGTCGGCCACTGCCTGCCGGATGGTCTCCGCTTCCATCAGGGGCTCGCCCTCGCAGCCCTGCCCAAAGGAGAAAATAGGCTTGGCCTCGGAGCGGGCGTGGGCATGCATGATCTGGGTGATTTCCTCCGGAGTGGGTCTAAACCGGATCCGTTCCTGGGTGGGCGGAAACTGCGAGTCCTGGGGCTGTTGGGAGATGCATCCCACACAGTTCGCATTGCAGCTGGCGGCAGTGGGCAAGGGGGCTTCGTAGCGTCCCAGGGCGAGGTTCTTGGCAGCCGGGCAGCAGTATTCCAGGGCGCAGTGGGCCAGATGCTGGACCAGCCTGTTCTGGGGATATTGCTTGAGAAGGGTCCGTGCGCCGCGCTCGATGGCCTGGTCCGGGATGTCCCCGAACTGTTGCCTGGGATCGGAGTCCGTGCGATTGGCGCAGACCCAGAAGGTCCCGTCCGCGTACCCCACGGCCCCATAGGCGAACAAGGGGAGCGGGCCGGCGTCCTGATTGCTGAGATAGGCGGCCGATCCGGTGAGGGTGTATCCGGGGCTGACGAAGGCGGCGACCGCATTGGCCTCAATGTACTCGAATTCGCCGCTCTCCGGGTTCAGGCCCAATGCCATGCGGTCTGGCAGGAGGAAGATATCGCTTCCCTCGGGCAAGGGGACGATGTCCTTGGGCCCGGGGGGCAGCACGTGCTCCCCCTTGCGACAGAGCAGCCGCAACTCGGGATGGTCGAAGATGTTGCCATCCTCTTCTGCGTAGAGGATTCGCGGCTGTACGTTTTTTTTCATGGAGAATCGGTCGGCGGGAAATAGTGGCTGGGCGGTGCCGGAGGTGGGCACTCCGGCACCGCGCCGGAAAGGACAATTAACGCTTGGAGTACTGGGGCTTGGCCCGGGCGCCGGGCTGACCGTACTTCTTGCGCTCCTTGCGCCTGGCGTCGCGGGTCAGGAAACCGGCGTCCTTGAGGCTCTTCTTCAGATCGGGGTCATACTCGACAAGTGCCCGGCTGATGCCGTGGCTGATAGCCTTGGCCTGGCCGGATACACCGCCGCCGTCAATGGTGACCCGGATGTCGAACTTGCCATGCAGGTTGACGTGGCGCAGGGGCTGCTGGATGATCATCCGCAGGGTTTCCCTGGGGAAGTAGTCTTCCAGGGAACGGTTGTTGACCACGATCGTGCCCTGGCCCTGTTGCAGTCTTGTTCTGGCCACGGCTGTCTTGCGTCTGCCGGTGCCGTAGTAGCAATCCTTCATAATGATTCTTCTCCGTATGGCCTCGCCTTGGCAGGATGTTGGCAATCTTGAGAAATCTGAGTCGCTTTCGGGGTTCAAGCGTGCAAGCGGAGTTTACGCGCCTCGGGGAAAGGCGGCGTTGTTCCATTCGAGCTTGGGCTTGAAAGCCTTGTCCATAAGAGGTGTTCGAAACAGGCGCCCTAGGTCTCGAGCGGCTTGGGCTGCTGGGCCTCGTGCGGATGCTCCGAACCGGCGTAGACCTTGAGCTTCTTGATCTGGGCCCTGCCGAGTCTGTTCTTGGGGAGCATCCCCTTCACCGCATAATAGATGGCGCGTTCCGGCTTGTACTGAAGCAGCGTCCGGAGGCTGGTTTCCTTCAGGCCGCCCGGATGGCCCGTGTGCCGGTAATAAATTTTCTTGTCCAGCTTTCTGCCGGTGGCCTTGATCTTGTCCGCGTTGATCACGACCACAAAGTCCCCGCAGTCGACGTGGGGGGTAAATTCCGGCTTGTCCTTGCCGCGAAGGATTGAGGCGATGCGGGTTGCCAGTCGGCCCAGGATTTCGCCTTCGGCGTCAACGACGTGCCAGTTGCGTTGTCGCGTTTGAGGGGTGAGATTGTATGTGCTGAAGGTTTTCATCCCGAAGACTCCTTGCTAAAAAGTAAAAAAAGAATGTATCTGTATAAGTGGCTTCTGTCAAGAATCAGCCCTGGCCGAACTTGCATAATCCATCGTATTTTGGTGTTCTTGTCAAGGATTCTTCCCGAGGTCTTCGGCCGGGAGCGCTCGCAGACTTTCGCCAACGCAAGCCAATCAAAGGGGTGGATTGTGTCCTTCATCCGCAAGAGCCTTTTGCAGCTCATTTTTTCCGGTTCCTTCATGAAGCGCTGGAACGACAAGCTGCGGCCCGTCGAGTTCTGGGAGGTGGACAAGCAGGCGCACAAGATGATGATTGCCTGGCTCCTGTATTACCAGAACAACCAGGACATGTCCGTTGAGGAGAGCCAGCAGCTGGGGCGGGAGATCATCGAGGGCGGAATCTTCGAGTACCTTTACCGGCTGATTATTACCGACATCAAGCCGCCCATCTTTTATCGGATCAAGTCCAACCCCATGCACTACAGACAGTTGACGGAGTGGGTCCTGGAGCAGCTGGAGCCTCGTGTTCAGCCTCTGGGCGAGGACTTCTGGCGACGGCTGAGGGATTATTTCCTGACCGACTCCGAGCGGACCCTGGCCCAAAGGATTTTGAGCGCCTCGCATCTCTATGCCAGTCAGTGGGAATTCAGTCTCATCGAAACGATCAACCCCTGGGATGAAGAGCTGGATGATATTCGGGACAACTTTGAAGAGTCCCTGAAGGAGCATAGTGACATTCACGGGGTGACGGAGCTGATCGGGGACGCCCACAACGAGCTTACCCGATTCGTGCGCCAGTGCGGCCAGCTCCGCTTTCAGAAGCGCTGGTCGCAAACGCCCCGTATCCCGGAAACGTCCGTTCTGGGGCATCTGTTCATCGTGGCCTGCTACGCCTACTTTTTCAGTCTCACTGCCGGAGCCTGTCCGGTTCAATGCCGGAACAACTTTTTCGCCGGCCTGTTCCACGATTTGCCCGAGTTGCTCACCAGGGACATCATTTCTCCGGTAAAGCGCTCGGTGCAAAAGATCGGGACACTGATCAAGGAATACGAGGACAAGGAGCTGAGCAGCCGGGTCTTCGCTCTCCTGGAGCGGGGAGGGTACACGACTGTCGCCGCCAGGCTCGCCTACTTCCTGGGCACGGATGTAGGCTCGGAATTCGTGGGCACTGTGCGCCTTGGCGGCGAGGTGAAGGAGGTCAGCCGAGACCTGTTGCAGGGGGAATACAATCTGAACGAATTCGACCCCAAGGACGGAGAGCTGCTCAAGGTCTGCGACAGCCTAGCCGCGTTCATCGAGGCCTACACCGCCATGCGCAACGGGATCAACACGGATCAGCTGCAACAGGCTGTCTGGCGTATCCGCAACGACTACAGCCAGACTGTCCTCGCCCCAAGCCTGCATGTGGGGAGCCTCCTGGCGGATTTCGACTGATCCGCGAGGAGGCTGTTGCTGTGTCCTCCGCGACAAGCCTTGGTTCTTTTCCATCAAGGAACCGGTGACTTGGAGCCGGTTCTTCGTGATCCCTGGGCCAGTGTTTCAGCATAGAGGTGCGTCAAAATGATGCTCCGAGTATTTCGAAGCGACTCTCCTGTGCTGCTCCTGAAAAGCATGTTCCCGACTTCTGGTTCCCACTGCCCAATTGCCACTCGCCCATCACCCATAGCCCCAAGCCCATCGCCCAAGGCCCATCGTCTTTCGCAGTGACCCTTCCCACTGATTCCGCTTTGCAGTGTGTTCGCCCTGGAGACTCACCTGCGCGGGAATCCGTTCAAAACCACGGATATAGCCCGGAAAAGCGTGGCTTTTTTCTGCCCTTCAATCCCGTGTTCATGGGGGTGAAGGTGAATTTTGCTTGACTTTTTCGGGCTTGGGTGTTGCGTTGTGGTGGTAACAAGTGGTAATTAGTGGGACATGAGGAGTATGTTTAGGGGTCACACATTCCGCAGTCTGGACGCCAAGGGACGCCTTATGCTTCCCCCGGAGTTCAGGAGCGTTGTGCTCGAGCAGGATGCTGAGGGGCGCGTCATGCTCACCAACTTCGACGGTTGCGTGGCCGCCTACCCCATACCGGAATGGCAGGAGATCGAGAAAAGCTTCAGCAAGGCCAACCTGGTAAACAGGAGCATCAGGAACTTCCAGCGCTTTTTCATTGCCGGGGCCATGGAGGTGACCCTGGACAAGCAGGGGCGTATCCTTGTTCCTCCCCATCTTCGCGATTACGCCAAGCTCGACCGGGATGTGGTTCTGGCAGGGGTGGGGCGTAAGTTCGAGATCTGGGACCAGGAGCGTTTCAATGGTCAGATGGAGGAAACCGAGCAGCAGTTCGACCAGATCATGGACGAGCTTTCCGGCACCGGATTCGAGCTCTATATCTAGTGCTCTTGGAAAACTGTTCTCGTGCGGACGCTCCCCTTGATTGTTTCTGGGTAACGGTAACTATTCAGCACTTTGCCGAACCGTAAGCCGACACGGGGCATTTTGCCTCATGCAGCTCAGACTCTGGAATTTCTAACGCTCGCCACGTGGGGGAAGAAAATCTGGCATCGTCTTCGCTGAAATGATTCAAAATACCCCCTGTCGGCTTACACTAGTTAGTGGGGTGGTGAATAGTTACGTTTCTGGTTAAAAAAATGCCGGCTCGTTTACGAAGGGAAAAGTGATTGATCAATACAGTCCCTTCCGGGCAGTGGCGCAACGGGATGTTTTCGAGCGAATTGGAGAGGCTGTGTCGGAACACGAATCGGTGCTCTCCCGAGAAGTAGTGCAGGAGCTGCAAGTCCGGGCCCAGGGTCGTTATCTGGACGGCACGCTCGGGCTGGGCGGGCACACTCTGGAGCTTCTCAGGGCTGCTTCCCCGCCGCCGCGAGTGCTCGGCCTGGACAGGGACGGACGGAGCCTGGAACAGGCGGAACACAGGATAGAAGCCGAAGGTTTTTCCGAACAGGTAACACTGGTGCAGGCAAGGTTCAGCCGTTTTTCAGAGATCATGCGCCAGCTGGGCTGGAAGGACCTTCACGGCGCGGTGTTGGATCTGGGCGTTTCCTCCAGACAGCTGGACAACTCCGAGCGCGGCTTCGGCCTGCACGAGGACGGGCCGCTGGATATGCGCCTGGATCCAGACTCCGAGGGCAAAACGGCCGCGGATCTGGTGAACCGCGCGGATGCATCGCGCCTGGAGCGGATAATCCGAGAATTCGGCGAGGAGCCCATGGCCGGCAGGATCGCACGGACCATCAAGGAGCGGCGGGCAAAGGCCCCTTTCCGAACCACACTGGAGCTGGCGGAGGCGGTCAAGAGCGCCTATCCGGCCAAATGGCGGCGCACATCGCGGAGGCATCCGGCCACACGAACCTTTCAGGCTCTGCGCATAGCCGTCAATGAGGAGCTCGAGGAACTCGCCGCGTTCCTGGACCGAATTCCTTGCTTTTTGCGGCCGGGGGCCCGAGTTGCTGTGATCTCCTTTCACTCCCTGGAGGACAGGAGGGTCAAGTGGGCCTTCCGCAAGGCGGCTAGCGGATGTGAGTGCCCAGAGGAC
>CAYNCR010000001.1:12234-18933 GCA_964395575.1 uncultured Desulfohalobiaceae bacterium | reverse complement strand
GGTCTGCACCTGTGAGGGGCCCCCCAGTTTGTACCCGGTATACAAAAAGCCCATCACCCCGTCGGATGAGGAAATCGCGCGCAACAGGCGCAGCAGAAGCGCGAAAATGCGCGTTGCAGAGGCCCCGGAGGAGCAGTGAGCCAGGATTCCGATGCAAAAACAGGCAGGTGGGGCAGATGGAGCCCGATTCTGGCGGCACTGGCAGCTTTGGGGCTCAGTGTGGGGTTGGTTTGGCTCAAGGTGCAGACAGTCAATTTGTCCTACGACATCAAACAGCTCAAGAGCGAGCTGCAGTCGGAAAAGACACTTAATGCCAAGCTCGAGGTGGAACGGATGCATCTCGTTTCCGACTATCGGCTCCAGGAGATCGCCGCACGCATGGGCCTGAGGGCCCCGAAAAAGGAACAGATCCGTAGACTTCGCTAGCAGCCTGTAGAAAAAGTCCGTATCAGGCAGGGGGGTCAAAAATTTCAAGGGTCAAGCGCGAAAAAAAGTTCAAGGTCGTAGAGTAGCTCGCCTCCATGAGCGTTTGAATCCCGCACCTGTTTGTGAGGCCAAGTCAATCAGACGCTCGTTTGACAACTCAAATAGGTGCGGGACAACGCAGCAATTGGAAGATTGGGGGCGCCCTGCTCGAGGCGGCTTTATCCGGAAAGGATCTCCAGAGAAAGATCTGTAGTATGAGGGAGCTGGACGGCACGGGAACGCTTCTGCGATCTGCGGCAAGAACGGACGGGTGTAATGGGCTCAGCCAAGACACATACGCGAAAGGACTGGTCCGGGATGCGGATCCTCCTCCTGGCCGGAGTGCTCGTTCTGGTTTTGGCCGGGCTGTGGCTCAGGACCTACTTTATCCAGGTCGTTCACGGTCTGGAGCTCTCCGGAAGCTCCGAGACGCAGTATTGGACCCGGGAATCCGTGCAGGGCCTCAGAGGGGAGATCTATTCCAGCCGAGGCTCTCTGCTGGCCAAGAGTGTCACTGTAAACTCGGTTTTCGTTCGCCCGGAGAAGATCAAGGATCCGGACCGAGTCAGCCGTGTTCTCTCCGGGATTCTGGAGTCGAAGCAAAATGCTCTGCTCGAGCGAGTCAAGAAAAACAGCCGATTCGTATGGATCGCACGCAAGATCGGGGACAAGAAAGCCGAGCAGATCCGGGCCGAAGAGCTGAGCGGCGTCTATCTCACTCAGGAGTCCAGACGCGTCTATCCCCAGGGAAGGCTGGCGGGGCAGCTTCTGGGCTTTGTGGGCATGGACAACCGTGGCCTGGAGGGGCTCGAGCTCAGTTTCGACTCCAGGCTCAGCGGTGATAAGCGAGAGCTTTTGGTCCAGCGCGACGCCTTCGGCCGTGTCCTTTACGCGCCTGGAGAGCTGACCGGAGAGCTTTCCGGCGAGGATGTGGTCCTCACCCTGGACACCAGGATTCAATACGCCGCGGAAAAGGCTATTGCTCGGGCAGTTCGCGAATATGGCGGGGATCACGGCATGTTTCTGGTGGTTGGGGCGGATAAGGGAAGGGTTCTCGCTTCGGCCCAGTACCCTTTCTTCGACTCCAATCGCTTCAGCAGTTATTCCCCGCGCAGATGGCGAAACCGCGCCGCACTGGATTCCTTTGAGCCGGGCTCCTCCATGAAGCCCTTCCTGGTGGCTTCCGCCCTGGAGGAGGAATTGTGCGAGCCTCGGACGATCTATTATTGCGAGAATGGGACGTGGCGTTTCCAGGGGCAGTCCATCAAGGACACCCACAGATACGGATGGCTCCCGGTCCGTAAGATCATTCGCTATTCCAGCAACATCGGCGCGGCCAAGATCGGCATGGATGTGGGGTCTCGTTCCTACTTTGATGACTTGCGCAAACTGGGAGTCGGGGCTGCGACAAGTCTGCCCCTGCCTTCGGAGAATACGGGCATTCTCAGAGGGAGTGGGCAGTGGAACAAGGTCGATCTGGCCATGGCCAGCTTTGGGCAGGGGTTTTCCCTGAACATGTATCAGATGGCCCGTGCCTATCTCACTCTGGCCAACAAGGGGGTGCGCAAGCCTCTGAGCCTTGTGCGAAAGCCCTCTTTGGACAAGCCGGACCCAAAGCGCGTCTATTCCGAGCGTACCGCGGATAGCGTTCTGGCCATGCTCGAGGGCGTGGTGGAGAAAAACGGCACCGGCACCAGAGCCGACATCGAGGGCATCAAGGTGGGGGGAAAGACGGGAACGGCCCAAAAGGCCCAGCCGGACGGCGGATATGGAGAGGAGTATATAGCCGTTTTTGCGGGGTTCATCCCCGCGCTGGATCCGGAATATCTCCTCCTCGCAGTCGTGGACAACCCGACAGAGAACCATTATGGGGGAGTTGTGGCCGCGCCTGCGGTCCGCGAAGTGGGTCAGGCCCTTCTGCGGCACACCAAGGCCTTCCGGGAATGGCGGCCCGCCTTGAATCGTGGGGCCGCGAGTGCCCCCGAAGAGAATGCAGAGAAGAATGATGCCCAAAGCTTTCGCATCATCACCCGGGACAACTGGCGGGAGAAGCAGGACCAGCACGGGATGCCCGACTTGCGGGAAATGCCCCTGCGACTGGCCATGGAGCTTTTGGCCCGTCGCGGAATTGTTCCCGCGGTGAAGGGCTCGGGTGTGGTTGTGACCAAGCAGAGCCCGGAGCCCGGTGCGGAAAGGGAAGACGGCGACGTGGTGCTCTGGTTGAGCAAGAGGGACCGGGAAGGATAAGCGGGTATGCAGCTGTGGTCTAAAGTGAAGCAGGCGGTCGCCTCCGGGGCCGAGGTACGCACGCACTCCGGCTCTGTGGAGCAGGGGGATGTTTTTGTGGCCATGCCGGGTTTGCAAAGACACGGAGTGGATTTTGTCCCGGATGCCCTGCACAGGGGAGCCGGATATGTGGTCGCAGACCGCGAAGTCCCTTCCCGGACACGTGACTTTCCCGGGTGCCTTCTGGTTGAGGATGTGCGGGACGCACTCGCCGAGCTTGCCGGAATCCGATTCGGCACGGCCAATCTGGACCTGTCCCTGATCGGGGTGACCGGGACCAATGGCAAGACGACGATTTGCTATCTCCTGGAGCATCTCTTGAGCCATGCCGGGCGGAATGTGGGCCTTTTGGGCACAATCAGCTATCGCTGGCCCGGCCACGAGGAGAATGCCGGATTGACAACACCTGACTGCCTCCGGATGCACGAGCTGCTGGCCCGAATGAGCCGGGACGGGGCGGATACGGTTTGCATGGAGGTCTCCTCCCATGGTCTGGAGCAAAAGCGAGTTGCCGGCTTGCGGTTCAATGTGGCCCTGTTCACCAATATCAGCCCGGAACATCTCGACTATCACGGAGACATGGAGCATTATTTCAGCAGCAAGAGCCTCCTGTTTACCGAGTATCTGGGACCCAGGGGAACGGCTGTGCTCAATCTGGACGATCCCCATGGAAGACAGCTTGCGGGGAGGTGTTCTCATAGGCTCGGATACAGCTTGGAAGGGAATACGGAGGATCTGGATACCGTTTTGAGCGCGGAGCTGCAGCGCGCGGATCGGAAAGGGCTGGACCTGCGCATGCGCTACGCGGGCCGCAGCTGGAGCATTCAGTCGCCGCTCATCGGACGGCACAACGCCTCCAATCTCCTGGCCGTCCAGGCCGTGGGGCTCGCCCTGGGCCTGACCGAGGAAGTGTTTTCCTGTCTGGAACATTTCACCGGCGTGCCGGGACGCCTGGAATGGGTGGAGAACGGGCCCGGGCTCCACATCTTTGTGGACTACGCCCACTCCCCGGATGCGCTGGAGAACATCCTCGCCGCTCTGGCCGATCTGGACTACGCGCGTATCCTGGTGGTCTTCGGATGCGGCGGGGACAGGGACCGCGGCAAAAGGCCCGAGATGGGACGCGTGGTGGCCAGGTATGCGGACGTGGCCTTTTTGACCTCGGACAATCCCCGAAGCGAGGATCCGGAACGGATCATGGACGAGGTCGAGCCGGGCTTGGAAGGGGCTGTGGAGCTTGTCCGCGAAGGAGACAGAGAGCGTGCCATTCACAGGGCGGTGGACAGCCTGGGGCCGAAGGACGTCCTCCTGATCGCCGGCAAGGGACACGAGAGCTTCCAGGAGGTACAGGGCCAAAAGATTCCCTTCAACGACCGCCGGACAGTCCTGGACTATTTGAGCGCTGGAATCGGGGCGGAATCCTGATGCGGATGCAACTGGATGAAGTCATACAGGCCACCGGGGCCGAGACAAACGGGTCCGCCGGCACGGGGATCGAGATAAGCGGTGTGCGGACCGACAGCAGACAGATCAGTGCCGGAGACCTCTTTGTCTGCCTTCCCGGCGAGCATGCGGACGGACACGCATTCGCCGAAGATGCCGTGCAGCGGGGTGCTTCCGCAGTTATGGCTCGGGAATACCTGTCCGAAATAGGAGAGCGGGTGCCTGTGCTGCGCGTCGAGGATTGCCTCATCGCTCTGGGCGATCTGGGAGCCCGGTGGCGGGACCGCTTTGGGGGAACGATTGTCGGCATCACCGGATCGGCGGGCAAGACGAGCCTCAAGGAGTTCCTGGCCGCTATTCTGGCGCAGCGTTCCCAGACGGCGAAGAACTACAAGAACTGGAACAATCGCATCGGGGTGCCGCTCTCTCTGCTCGGCTTCAGCGGCGGGGAAGACTACTGGGTTTTGGAGGCCGGAGTGAATCAGGCCGGAGAGATGGATGAGCTGGCCCGCATTCTTCGGCCAGATGTGGCGCTCATCCACAATATCGGACCGGCTCATCTGGAAGGGCTGGGCGGAGAGGACGGTGTGGCCCGGGAAAAGAGCAAGCTGGCGGGGTCTGTTCCGAATGGCGGGTTGGTGCTCGTCAGCTCGGATTATCCCCTCTTGAACCAGGCCTTGCCCGACAGGGCTGATGTGCGGACTGTGCGCTTTTCCTGCGAGAGAGGACAGGCGCGCTATGCAGGCGAGTATATGGGGCGAAACGCAGGACTGGCAAAATACCGGCTCGATCTGGACGGGACACTCCTCGAGGTGACCCCCGGTCTCCAGGCCAGATATCAGCTGGAAAACATCCTTGCTGCCGCAGCTGCGGCATGGGAGCTGGGATGCACAGTGGGGAATATCGAGGCGGGACTGACCAGTGCCGAGATGCCGGAGCACCGCAGTCAGATCTTCCATGCGGGGGGATGGACACTCATCGACGACTGCTACAACGCCAATCCCCTTTCCGTGCGTCTGGCTCTGGAGAGCGCTCGGGAGATAAGCGAATCAGGCGCCTTTGTGGCCTTTCTGGGGGATATGCTCGAGCTTGGCGAGGCGTCCGGGGCGGCCCACTACGAAATGGGTCGCGAGGCGGCTCTCATGGGCGTCGATCACCTGCTCTACAGCGGAATATATCTCAAGGACGTGGAGCGCGGATACCGTGAAGCCGGGGGACGGGATGGTCCGCGCCCAGTGGAGACGAGTGAGGAGTTGGAGGCATTCTGTCGCGGACTTGAGGCCTCCGGAGGGACGGTGCTCCTCAAGGCATCCAGGGGATGCCGCCTGGAGCGGTTTCTGCAGGTGCTGCACAAGGAGCTCGGGGAATGATCTACCATCTGCTCTATCCATTGAGCGATTCCATTACGCTGTTCAACGTCTTCCAGTATATCACCTTCAGGTCCATTTACGCCCTGCTCACCGCCCTGCTTCTGAGCCTTCTGCTCGGGCCCCGGATGCTGTCCTGGCTGAGCCGGTTGAAATGGGGGCAAAGGATCCAGGACGACGTGGAGAATCATGTCCAGAAAGAGGGCACCCCCACAATGGGGGGCTTGCTCATCATAGCGGCGCACGTCGGTGCGGTGGCGCTCTGGGGCAACTGGAGCAACCCCTACCTCTGGGTGGCCATGTTCGTTTTCCTCGGATTCGGCCTGGTCGGTTTCCTGGATGACTACATCAAGGTGGTCAAGCGACGCAACAAGGGCTTGAGCAAGAGCGGCAAGTTTTCCTATCAGCTGCTCATCGCCGGGTTGGCGGTTGCGGCCCTGATCCTTCTGCCCGGATACTCCAGCAAGCTCTATTTTCCCTTTTTCAAGTGGCTGCATCCGGATCTGGGGTGGTTTTATCTCCCTTTTGCCCTCTTTGTGATCGTGGGGTCCTCCAATGCGGTGAACATCACCGACGGACTGGATGGCCTGGCCATCGGGCCGACGGTGGTGGTCTTCGCCTGTCTGGCCCTGTTTATCTACGTAGCCGGACACGTCCACCTGGCGGATTATCTGCAAGTGGCGCACGTTTCCGGCGTGGGCGAGGTGACCGTCTTCTGCGGCAGCCTGTTGGGGGCCGGGTTGGGCTTCCTCTGGTTCAATGCCTATCCGGCCCAGATATTCATGGGCGACGTAGGCAGCCTGAGCCTGGGGGCGAGCATCGGTTTTCTGGGAATTCTCTCCAAGCAAGAGCTCGTTCTGGTTATACTCGGCGGGCTCTTTGTCCTGGAAACCCTGTCCGTGGTGCTCCAGGTGAGCTATTTCAAGATGACCGGAGGCAGGCGGCTCTTCCGCATGGCCCCGATCCATCACCACTTTGAGCTCAAAGGGGTTCCCGAGGCTAAGATCATCGTCCGCTTCTGGATCCTGTCTATTCTGCTGGCCATGATCGCCTTGAGCACCCTGAAGCTCCGCTAGTATCGGATGTCGGAAGTCGGAGATCGGACGTCGGAGGTCGGAGATCGGAAGTCGGACGTCGG
>CAYNCR010000001.1:0-12134 GCA_964395575.1 uncultured Desulfohalobiaceae bacterium | reverse complement strand
GTCGGACGTCGGTCGGAGAGGGAACCCTGGGTGAGCAAGATCCGATTCGGGGACGGGAGATGAAGCAGATCAGGGGAGAGCCGCTGCAGGGTAAAAAGGTCGTGGTGGTAGGCGGCGGCCGTTCCGGGATTCCTGCGGCGAGGCTCGCCGCCGCGGCAGGGGCGGAGGTCCTTTTGCTGGAGCGAAGTCCCGAGGTACTGGATGAGTCGCGGCGCAACCTGCTCCACGGAGAGAATATCGCCTTCAGTACCGGAGAGCACGAGCAGCGGCAGTTCCGGGATGCGGATCTTGTCGTTCCGAGCCCGGGCATTCCGCCCTGGGTGATCGCGAAGTATTTCCCGGAGGAAGGGGCTCCCCGGATCTACTCCGAGCTCGAGCTTGCCTGGTGGTTCGTGGATCAGCCGGTTATCGCGGTGACCGGAACCAACGGCAAAACCACGACTGTCGGCCTCATAGGCAGCATGCTGGAGAAGGCGGGAATATCCGCCTTTGTCGGGGGCAATATCGGGAGCCCTCTTTCGGAATACCCTTTACGCGGCCTGGACAGACAGGTCCTGGTTCTGGAGCTGAGCAGTTTCCAGATGCTCAATACATACACCTTTCGCCCCGATGTGGGGGTCTTGCTCAATTTTTCGCCCAATCATCTGGACTACCACAAAAGCCTGGAGGATTATTTCGAGGCCAAGTTGAGCCTTTTCCATCGCCAGGATCCGCGGGACCTGGCTGTTCTGCCCGCGGAGATGCAAAACCTTCTTGAGGCGCGCGAGGATATCCCGGCAAGACGGTGCTATTTTGCCGGGAGGAACAGGTTCGACAGCCCGGGCCTGCTCGGGAAGCACAATCAATTGAATATGGAAGCCGCTTTCGCGGCCTGCCGGCCCTTCGGCGTTTCCGAGGAAGCGGCCCGTGATGCGGTCCGGGAGTTCCGGCCAGAATCCCATCGTCTCCAGACACTTGGGGAAAAGGATGGAGTGCTCTTTGTGGACGATTCCAAGGGGACGACACTCGTGGCCCAGGAGGCCGCCCTGAACAGCTTCGACAGGCCCGTCCTCTTGTTGGCCGGAGGGCGCCTCAAGGGCGATGATCCGGCCAGACAGGCGGATCTTATCCGCAGCCGGGTCAAGGCGGCGGGGGTGTTCGGCGAGTGCCGGGAACAGCTGGAGAGTGCCTGGCGGGAGAATACCCGCATCTTTTCTGAAGCGAGCATGGAGGGCGCCCTGAACAGGCTTCTGGATAGGGCCAGTCCCGGCGATGTGGTCCTTCTCGCTCCCGGTACCTCGAGCTTTGACCAGTATGAGGACTACCAGGAGCGGGGACGGGCCTTTCAGGAGATGGTGAGGCAAATAGTCTGCAAGCGATAGGTGATAGGCGAGGGACTATGGGCCTGGGCTGAGGGGGATCGGTGCCAGGCGGCAGAGGATGGACTGCAGGTCCCTGAACCCCAAGAGACTCCGGGAAACCGGCAAGGACGGATCATGCGCGAGGCCAGGACCGGATACACTGCACGGGCGGACGGGACGGATCCGTGGCTGCTCCTTTCCGTCTTCCTCCTGATGGGACTGGGGCTGGTGATGGTGCTCAGCTCCAGCGCAATCCGGGCGGAGCGCGTCTTTGGCCAGGAATACTATTTTTTCGGGCGGCAGCTGGTGTATGCCCTGTTGGGGACTGGAGTGCTCTACACCGCCTGGAGAGTGCCCATCGGCCTTGTCTTCCGGCTGGTGTATCTTTGGCTGCTGATTTCCCTGAGCCTTCTTGTGTTGACCCTGACTCCCATCGGAACGGGGACCGGCGGAGCGACCCGGTGGCTGGATCTGGGTGTGGCCACCCTTCAGCCAGTGGAGCTGGTCAAGGTGGCCCTGGTGGTCTATCTGGCCTACTTTTTCAGCCGCAAGCAGGACAAGATCAAGACCTTCAGTGTTGGCTTTTTGCCTCCCATCCTGGTGACTCTCGCCTTTGCCGTGGCCTTGCTCCTGCAGCCCGATTTCGGAGGGGCGGTCTTCATTACCGCTCTGTTCTTTTTCATGAGCCTGATGGGGGGGACCCGACTGGTTTATCTCCTTGCCTCGGGTCTGCTCTGCTCCGGGGCCGGAGCCATCATGCTGGTCAATTCCCCCTATCGACTGGAGCGCTGGACCGCTTTTCTGAAGCCCTTTGAGAATGCCCAAAACGTGGGGTATCAGCTGGTACAGTCCCTTTACGGCCTGGGCAATGGTGGACTCCTCGGAGTGGGGCTGGGGGAGGGCAAGCAGAAGCTCTTCTTTCTGCCCGAGGCCCACACCGATTTCATCCTTGCCGTGGTGGGCGAGGAGCTGGGTTTCGTCGGTCTGTCCGCAGTGTTTTTCCTTTTAGGGGTGTTTTTGATCAGGTGTCTGAGCATCAGCTTGAAACAGCAGGACCTCCAGGCCCGCTTTACCGTTTTCGGCCTGGGCTTGATCGTTCTCCTGGAGGCTTTCCTGAATATTGCCGTCGTGGTGGGGACCTGTCCACCCACTGGCGTTCCCATGCCCTTTCTCAGCTACGGCGGTTCCAATCTGCTCGCCATGTGTCTGTGCAGCGGGCTTATCCTGAATATCGGCACCAGGAGGCGCGACTAGGGTGAAACGTATCGTTCTGAGCGCCGGGGGTACCGGTGGCCATATCTTTCCCGCCCTGGCGGTGGCGGATGAGCTCAGGGAGCGCTATCCCTGGGCGGAAATCGTCTTTGTGGGCGGGGAAAAGGAGCTGGAACGGCGGTGGGCCGAAAAGGCAGGTCTTCCCTTTTTCTCGCTTCCGGCCAAGGGGGTTTTGGGCCGGGGCATACGCTCCCTGGGCTCCTTCTGGTGGATCAGCCGCAGTCTGCTCAAGTGCAGCGCCTTCTATCGACGCTTTCGGCCCCAGGTGGTGATGGGGTTCGGAAGCTACGCCGGGTTCGTGCCCGTCTGGATGGCTTGTCGGCAGGGAATACCCTGCGCGATCCACGAGCAGAACAATCGGCCGGGAATGACGAACAAGATTTTGGGCCAGAAGGTGGATCGCGTATTTCTGACCTTTCCCGATGAATCGGAGAGCTTCCCCGCGGAAAGGGTTGTGGAATCGGGCAATCCGGTGCGCAAGGACCTTTTGCGCATGGGGGAGCAGGAGAAGTATTACGCCCACGAGGACGCCAAGAACATCTTTGTCCTCGGCGGAAGCCAGGGGGCCAAGACCCTGAACCAGGTCATTCTCAAGGCCCTGCCCTCACTGGCCTCCTTTTCCGTGAACATCATGCACCAGACCGGTGAGGAGGACTACGAACAGGTCAGACAGGAGTACAAAAAGCAAGGCCTGGACGAAACCCTGGTCCATCCCTTTATCGACGACATCGCATCCGCGTACGGATGGGCGGATCTGGTGATTTGCCGGGCGGGCGCATCCACTGTGGCCGAGCTGACCGTTATGGGGCGGCCGAGCATTCTGATCCCCTTTCCCTACGCCACGCACGCCCATCAGCTGGACAACGCGCGCTATCTGGAGCGCAAGGGCGCGGCCTATGTTCTGGAACAGAGCTATCTGGACGAGGTGAACCTGACCCACATGATCGGCGATCTGCTTTCCCTGCCGGGCAAGCTCAAGGAAATGGGCAGCGCCGCGCGCCGTTTGTCCCGCCCGGATGCTGCGGAGCGCATCGTGAACGGTCTGGAGGAGCTGATCAACACGCCCAGGGGGCAAAGAAAGCAGAAGCGAGAAGAGGCATGAAGACCAGGCTGAGTGCAATCCATATGGTCGGGATCGGCGGCGCGGGCATGAGCGGGATCGCAGAGGTCCTGATCAATCTGGGGTATAGCGTATCCGGATCGGACAAGGCGGAGAACGAAACGGTTCAGCGACTCCGGCGGCTCGGGGCGCGGATCGAGAACGCGCACAAGGCGGACAACGTTGAGGATGCCGAAGTCCTGGTCAAGTCTACCGCCATCGATTGGGACAACCCCGAGGTGACCGCGGCCAGGGAGAGGGGAATCCCCGTGATTCCCAGGGCCGAGATGCTCGCAGAGCTTATGCGCCTCAAGACGGGAATCGCGGTGGCCGGAACCCATGGCAAGACCACGACCACTTCGCTGCTCGCCGCCATTTTCACCCAGGCGGGGATGGATCCCACGGTGATCATCGGAGGCCGCTTGAATGCCTATGGAAGTCACGCCCTCATGGGCGAAGGGGAGTATCTCATAGCGGAGGCGGACGAATCCGACGGCTCCTTCCTCTCCCTGCTGCCCATCGTGAACGTGGTGACCAACGTGGATCTGGATCACACGGACTACTATCCGGACATGGCCTCTGTGGACGAAGCCTTTGTCCATTTCATGAATCAGGTGCCCTTTTACGGGCTCAACGTGGTGTGCGGGGACGATCCCAGGGTTATGGAGCTTCTCCCGCTGGTCAAGCGACCGGTGCTGACCTACGGAATGGGCCCGGACAACGATCTCCGGGCGGAAATCCACGAGCTCGGGTTTGTCAGCCGCTTCTCCGTATACAGGCATGACGGACACTGGGCCGAAGTGACCCTGGCCCATCCGGGACGGCACAACATCCAGAACGCCCTGGCCGCCATCGCTGTGGCGCTTCACGCGGGGCTCTCCAAGGAATCCGTGCTCAAGGGTCTGGAGAGCTTCGGCGGAGTGGGCCGTCGCATGGAGAAAAAGGGTGAGAGCGAGGGGGTGCTCGTGCTGGACGACTACGGGCATCATCCCCGGGAGGTCGAGCTCACCCTGCAGACGATCAGGGAGGTCTACGGCGACAGGCGGCTCATCGTCGTGTTCCAGCCGCACCGCTTCAGCCGGACCAGGGATCTTTTTGCCGATTTCTGCCGCGCTTTCACCCAGGCGGATCTGCTCTTTGTGACCGAGGTCTACCCCGCATCCGAGGACCCCATTCCCGGGGTGAGCGGGGTTTCCCTGGCCCAGGGGATCAGGCAGATGAGCGGTCAGGAGGTCATGTCCTGCGAGGATTTGTCCGCCTGTCTCCGCGAGCTGCAGGATATCGCAGCGCCTGGAGACGTGATCCTGACCCTGGGGGCGGGCAACGTGTCGCAGCTGGGGCAGATGTTTCTGGAAGCATCCCCGCAATGACATCGCGCAAATTGGCGGGTGGACAGGGACCGCGGGAAAGGACGGCTTTTTTTTGTATGAAAATACGTTTAATATGCTGAAATGCTAGGATAAATTGTCGGGCGCGGCGAGCCGGGGATGTGCGCTGAAGCCGTGTTTCATATACAGGCGCGCCCTTGTCGACCTCATCGAACGGCGTATCTGGTGAATAGCCGCTGGAAAGGCCGCGCTGGAGCGTGTGAGAGGATAATAGACACTCCTTGGAATGAGCTGGAGCCGGTCAGTTTGTGCTGTTCCCGGCATTCAATTCCGGGATGAAACACGGGCTCCAGCGCAATCCCCGACACGCCGCGCCATTTTCATGCTTGGTTGTGCCCGGTTGCCCGGGAATGAGGGGTGCATGGATATTCTGGACAGACCGAGCCTGAGGGATCTGACCACGCTGCGTTTGGGCGGGCGAGCACAGTGCGGGATACAGATCCGCTCCGAGGCGGATTGGGACGAGCTTTCCGCTTTTCTGGAGAGGGAGGGGCTTGATCCGGTCTGTCTGGGGAGGGGGAGCAATATTCTCGCCCGCGAGGGGGATCTGCCCCTGGCCCTCATGATGCAGGCTCCGCTGCGGGATATTTCGGGGATGGAGTTGCCCGACGGCCGAGTCCGCATCGCGGTCGACGCGGGCACGGGGTTGGGACGCCTGCTTGCGGGTTTGCAGCGTAGGGGACTGAGCGGTTTGGAAGGGCTGGTGGGGATCCCCGCGTCCCTGGGTGGCGCCGTGGCCATGAATGCGGGCGCCTATGGCTGCGAGACAGCCCTGGCCCTGAACCGGGTGCGAGTGTGGACTCCGAGGCACGGCAGGCACTGGCTGGACAGGGAGCGGTTGGATTGGGCCTATCGGGAGTTCAATCCGAGTCTGGACAGCTTTTTCTGCATCACGGAAGCGGAGCTGGACTTGGAGCCACGCACTTCGACCGAGGTCCGGCAAAGGATGCGGGACTGCTTCAAGGCCAAGAAAAAGAGCCAGCCCGTCTCGGCCCGGACCTGCGGCTGCGTGTTCAAGAATCCGTCGGACGGACCGGCAGCGGGGGCTTTGCTCGATTGGTGCGGTTTTCGGGGTTTTTTTTCGGGGAATGTGGGATTTTCCGAACAGCACGCCAATTTTTTGATCAACAGCGGCGGAGGCAATGCGGATCAGGCACTGGAGCTCATCGATCGTGCCAGAACAGCCGTTCTGGCACGTTTCGGCATCGATCTGGAACGCGAAGTCCGGTTGCTGGAGTAGCCGGGCGGCGTTCGGATGACAATGAGGGTATCCGTCGTGTCCAGGATCCTTTTGTTCCTTGGAAAAACAGCCCTCATGGCGGGTTTTTTGGCCGTTTTGAGCCTGGGGCTCTTGGCGGGCTACAGATGGGTCACCACCACCGATTACTTTGCAGTGGAACGTGTCGAGGTCCGGGGCAATCGGGTGCTCAGCGACAAGCGAATCAAGGATTTGGCCGGCCTTGCCAGGGGGTTGAACATTTTTGCCGTGAATCTGGGCGGAGTGGAGCGACGGCTCAGCAGCTCGGGCTGGATCGAGTCGATCCTGGTCCGGCGATCCCTGCCGGACACATTGTTTCTCAAGGTGGAGGAGAAAAGGCCCGTCTTCTGGATTAAACAGGGAGAGACCGTCTATTACGCGGATGCGAAAGGGAAGGCCATCGCTCCGGTCCGGGCGGAACCATTCATCTCGCTGCCCTTTTTGCAGCTTCCCAGGCGGACCGAGCGGGCGGGACAAAAGCTTGAGCTCCTGTACGAGAGTCTCCAGCAGCGCTCCCTGCCCTTCACCCTGGGCCAGATCGCCTGGATTCGCTTTATTGCCGGAGAGATCGTGGAAATACACTTGATGGACCGTTCCCTGCGCATATGCGTCGGAGGAAGCGCGCTGGGGGAGAACCTCGGATCCCTTTCCGCCGTGTGGCAGGATTTGCGAGAGCGGAAAGAGTTGGACCGTACACGAAGGATCCTCGTCTATGACGCCAGGGGATGGGTCAAGCTGAGGGAGCGGGATTCGGAGTGATCCCTGGACCGGGCGATCCGGGATTCCCTTGCATGGTCGCCGCTCGCGGTCGCCCGGGGCGTCCTGCTTTCCTTGAACCCTTGTTCCGGCGTTGTCGAAGGATCAGGGCTGAATGAATGACACAACAACGGAGTCGGTATGAGCACGCGATCCAATGTCCTCGTCGGACTTGATATCGGGACCACCAAGATCTGCAGCGTCGTCGGCGAACCCACACCGGACGGCGTGGATGTGGTGGGCATCGGCATGAGCCCCTCCACCGGCCTGCGCAAGGGAGTGGTGGTGAACATCGAACAGACTGTGCAGTCGATCAAGCGCGCCCTGGAGGAAGCCGAGCTCATGGCAGGATGCGACATCCGTTCCGTGTACGCCGGCATTGCGGGAAGCCATATCATGGGGTTCAACAGCCACGGTGTGATCGCGGTGAAAGGGGGGGAGGTAACCCAGAAGGATCAGGATCGGGTCATCGATGCGGCCAAGGCTGTGGCCATCCCCCTGGATCGGGAGGTGATCCACATCCTGCCCCAGGAATACATCGTGGACGATCAGCGTGATATTGACGATCCCCTGGGAATGGCGGGTGTCCGTTTGGAGGCGAAGGTGCATATCGTGACCGGGGCCGTTTCCAGCGCCCAGAATATCGTGCGGGCCTGCCACCGCTCCGGGCTGGATGTGGAGGACATCGTCCTGGAGTCCCTGGCCTCGGCCAACGCTGTGCTGACGGATGAGGAAAAGGAGATCGGCGTGGCTCTGGTCGACGTGGGCGGAGGCACCACGGACCTGTCCGTTTTCTGCAACGACTCCATCAAGCATATCTCCGTGCTGCCCCTGGGGGGAGCGAACCTGACCAACGACATCGCCTTCGGATTGCGCACTCCGGTAAGCAGCGCGGAACAGATCAAGATCAAGCACGGATGCTCCCTGACGGATATGGTTCAGAGCAACGAGGCCCTCGAGGTCCCCAGTGTGGGCGGGCGTCAGCCGCGAAGCGTCTCCAGGGGGGTGCTTGCGGAGATCTGTGAGCCCAGGGTGGAGGAGATCCTGACCCTGGTGGACCAGGAGCTGATCCGCTCCGGATTCAAGCAGACCATCGGCGCCGGTGTGGTCCTGACCGGGGGATGTTCCCTGATCGAGGGCATCAGCGAGCTCGGGGAGCAGGTGTTCAACCTTCCGGTTCGGGTGGGGAATCCCAGGGGCCTGGGAGGTTTGACGGATGTGGTCCAGGACCCCAAATACGCCACTGCAGTGGGCCTTTTGAAGTACGGAGTGGGCAGGGACACTGGCGATTTTCGCTTCCGCATCCGGGAAAAGCACCTTTTTCGCAGGGTCTGGGCCAGGATGCGGCGCTGGTTCTCGGATATCAGCTAGTTTCCATCAGGGAAGTAGCTCATCCGGCCGGATCTGTCTGGCTGAAGCCGAATACGGGGTGTGAGGAGGATACGCAAAGCTGGGTTCCGGAGAGGGTTTTGCGGCCAAAGACTCGAGAACAAAAGAAACCTGAGCCGGGGGACGGATTCGCTCGGTACAGGTTTTTAAACAGATATTGCAGCGCATTTTCCGGAGGCATCTGGAACAAGGAAAACGGGGAAGGAGGCCGTTATGGAGTATATGGAAATCGAGCCTGAAGGCCAGGCCCAGATCAAGGTCGTCGGCGTCGGTGGCGGAGGCGGAAATGCGATCAACAACATGATCCATTCCTCCCTGAAAGGGGTCTCCTTTATTGCGGCGAACACGGATGTCCAGGCCCTGAAGAATTCCGCAGCGGAGTACAAAATCCAGCTTGGGGAGCAGCTTACCAAGGGGCTCGGGGCCGGTGCCAATCCGGACACGGGACGGGAGGCCGCCCAGGAGAGCAGCGACACGATTCGGGAAATGCTCGCCGAGAGCGACATGGTCTTCGTGACAGCCGGCATGGGCGGTGGCACGGGAACTGGAGCAGCCCCGATCATCGCGGAGATCGCCCGGGAGCAGGGGGCCCTGACCGTGGGCGTGGTGACCAAGCCCTTCTATTTCGAGGGCAAGCAACGGGGCTCGCTCGCGGAAAAGGGGATCAAGGCCCTGCAGGAATCCGTGGACAGCATCATCACCATCCCCAACGACCGGCTCCTTTCTCTGGCCTCGAAGAAGGCGACCTTCCTGGAGATGCTGCAGAAGGCGGATGAGGTCCTGTACTACGCGGTTAAGGGGATTTCCGACCTGATCATGGTCCCCGGGTTGATCAACCTCGACTTCGCCGATGTGAAGGCGGTGATGTCCGGAATGGGACTGGCCCTGATGGGCTCGGGCATTTCCCAGGGCGAAGGGAGGGCCCGCGAGGCCGCGATGAAGGCCATTACCAGTCCCCTCCTCGAGGACGTCTCCATCGACGGGGCCCAGGGGGTGCTCATGAACATCACCTCCGGATGGGACCTCACCGTCGAGGAAGTGCACGAGGCGGCCAGCGCCGTGTATGAATCCGCTCGGGAGGACGCCCAGATCTACTTCGGCACGGTCTTCGACGACAATGCGGCCGACGAGATGCGGATAACGGTCATCGCTACGGGCATTGAGGGATACGGTGAGGAAACGCGGGATCAGACCCGGGTGGAGAACAAGATGAGCCTGGTGCAGAAAAAGGGTGCCTCGAATCGGGAGAAAGAGACGCCTCGTAAGGTGGCCCCGGCGGACACTACCGAGGATCGGGAAATACCCGCCTACCTGCGCAAGGGCTCGGCCTCCGAGGAAGGCCAGCTCACCCAGGGTGAGGAACAGTCCGCCCAGGGAAGGGAGGAGTTCGTCTTCGACGAGGACGACCGGGAGATACCCTCCTTTATTCGAAAGCAGGCGGATTGAGGAGAGTGGTGCGAAAGCGCGCCCTCTGGAAAGGTCGGCCCCTTTCGCACCACCCCTTCTTTACTCCTGCGCCGTGTTGGCCTGGGTGTACCACCTGCTCGCGTCCGCGAGGATGTCGAAGGATCGGGTGACCAGGCTGTGTGGATCGGGCAGGTACCCGGTCTGCAATAGCGCGGCCTCGAAGAGCTGGTCCGTTGCCTTGTCCAGGAAGGAGTCCTGGGGATTGTCGCGATAGATGGCGAGCATGTTCCGGGTCAGTGAGTGATCCGGATTGATCTCCATGAGCTGCTGGGGAATGGAATCGTCCTGCTGCATCATGTGGATGAGCTTCTGCATCTGCGAGCTCATGCTCCCATCCGGATTGACCAGGCAGGCCGGGCTCTGGCTCAGTCTCTGCGACCGGCGCACATCAGTGATCCTATCGCCCAGCCGCTGTTTCATCTTGCCCAGAAGCTCGTCCAGCAGCTTGTCCTCCTCCTGGCTGAGCTCCGGCTGCTGCTCGGATTCGCCTTCCTCCTCGGAGGCGATGTCCTCCAGGTCGCCGGGATTGACGTGCTCAGCCGCCTTGAAGGGATATTCGCTATACGAGCCCACTGCCTGAAGGACGAATTCGTCCACCGGCTCATACAGGAAGAGCACCTCGATACCCTTCTTCTTGAGCAGCTCCAGATGGGGATTGCTTAGGATGGCTTCCCTGCTGGAGCCGGAGATATAGTAGATCTCCTTCTGGGAGGTCTTCATCCGGTCCACATATTCCTGCAGAGAGGTCTGCTCCTGTGCGCTCTCGTGGATGGAGGAGTTGAAGCGGAGCAGCTCGGCGAACTTGTCCCGGTTGCCGAAGTCGGTGTATCCCAGCTTGAAGAGCTTGCCATGCTCGCTCCAGAAGGTGGCGTAGTCCTCGGGCCGCTTCCGGGCCATCTCCTGCAGGCTGGAAAGAACCTGCTTGGTCAGCGTGGAGGAGATCTTCTGAATCAGGGTGTTCTCCTGGACGGACTCGCGGGATAGGTTGAGCGGCAGGTCCTCGCTGTCCACCACGCCCTTGAGGAATCCCAGATACTGCGGGATGAGCTCCTGTTTCTGGCGCTGAATGAGGACCCGATTCACATAGAGATCCAGACCGTAGTCCTCGGTGTAGGTGTCGTGCATCGCCGTGGTTTTGGGGGGAACGAAGAGCAGGGCGCTGAACTGGACCGGAGCGTCCACGGATACATGGACCGTCTCCAGGGGGCCTTGCGTGTCGTAGGTCAGGAACTTGTAGAACTCCTCGTACTGTTCCTGGGAGATCTGGAACTTGGCCTGTTTCCAGAGCGCGGGCACGGTGTTCACTTTCTCCCCGTCCACATAGATGGGGAAGGAGATGAAGTTGGAGTGGTTGCGGATGATGGATTTGATGCGCTCCGGCTCCAGGAACTCCTGGTCCCCGTCCTTGAGGCCGATTTCAATCCGGGTCCCGCGGCTCATGTCCTCGTCCAGCTCAGTGACCTCATATTCCCCGAGGCCCTTGGAGCGCCACTGCAAGGGCCTGTCCTGGGGAAAGGCGCTGCGGGACTTGATCATGACCTGTTCGGCCACCATGAAAACGGAGTAGAAGCCGACTCCAAACCTGCCGATGATGTTGTCGGGATTCTCGTTGTTCTCGGTGACCTTCTTCAGGAATTCCTCGGTGCCGGACTGGGCGATGGTGCCCAGATTGGCCACGATGTCCTCTTTGTTCATCCCGATGCCGGTATCGGTGACAGTGATCCAGCGGTTGGTCTTGTCCAGGTCGATCCGGATTTCCAGATCCTTTTCCGGCTCCACGACCTCGGTGCCCCTGTTCTGCTCAAAACGGACCTTGTCCAGGGCGTCCGAGGCATTGGAGACGAGCTCACGGAGGAAGATTTCGCGGTTGGTGTAGATGGAGTGGATGATAATGTTTAAGAGCTTTTGCGTCTCTGCCTGGAATTCATGGGTTTCGGTCTGACTCATACCTGCCTCCTTTTCTGCTCCATAATCTGCTGCATCTACGGGGAGTGCGCTCGGACGCAACTGTCTGCCGAATAAAGCGTTTCCCGTGGGTCACAGTTCACCTAGGCATTTTCGCGGTTTTGTCAAGCGCAGTGAGTGACTGGTTTAGTTTGTGAAAGGGAGCCGTTCCGGTGTTCGTACAACCCTCATTCCCGGGCGAACCCGGGCACAACCAAGCA